>JBFJTO010000203.1:0-3414 GCA_041625295.1 Acidimicrobiia bacterium
GCCTCGGTGTATGCGGAATCTTCGATCTGAGCCTGCATCCAACCGGCCTCGATGGCAGCTACGGCTCCGCCCATTCCTTCGATCTCATCGATCAGCGCCGTGGCCGCTGCCTCGACGGCATCGGTCAACGCCTCGATGTAGAAGGAACCGGCCAGAGGATCAACCGTGTCGGTGAGTCCCGACTCGAAGGCGAGAATCTGTTGGGTTCTCAGGGCAAGGCGGGCGGAATCTTCGGTCGGCAGACCCAATGCCTCGTCGAACGAGTTGGTGTGCAGGGACTGCGTGCCCCCGAGCGCTGCTGCGAGTGCCTGGACAGTCGTGCGAACCACGTTGTTGAGCGGTTGTTGAGCGGTCAGGGTCGACCCGGCGGTTTGGGTGTGGAATCTCAGCATGTGCGACTTTGGATCCTTGGCGCCGATCACGTCGCGCATCCATCGGGCCCAGATCCGGCGACCGGCACGGAACTTGGCAACCTCCTCGAAGAGGTTGTTGTGCGAGTTCCAAAAGAACGAGAGCCTGGGGGCGAAGGCGTCCACATCCAGGCCGGCCCCGATGGCAGCGCGGACGTAGGCGATCCCGTTGGCGATGGTGAAGGCCAATTCCTGAGCGGCGGTGCTCCCTGCCTCACGGATGTGGTAGCCACTGATCGAGATCGTGTTCCAGTTGGGAAGTTCCCGCGCCGCATATGCAAAGAGGTCGGTGACGAGTCTCATCGAGGGAGCAGGCGGGTAGATGTAGGTCCCGCGTGCCACATATTCCTTGAGGATGTCGTTCTGCACGGTTCCCCGAATCGACTCCGCTGAGACGCCTTGTTCCTCAGCCACGAGGTGGTAGAGAAGCAGCAGGAGAGGCGCCGTCGAGTTGATGGTCATCGAGGTCGAGACCCGATCGAGAGGAAGGCCATCGAGAAGGCGCCGCATATCGTCGATCGTGTCGATGGCGACACCGACCTTTCCCACCTCACCGGCCGCCAACGGGTGATCCGAGTCGTAACCCATCTGTGTGGGGAGGTCGAACGCAACGGACAATCCGGTTTGGCCGGCGGAGAGAAGCGACTTGAACCTCGCATTGGTTTCTTCCGCGGTTCCAAACCCGGCATATTGGCGCATGGTCCAAGGACGTCCCCGATACATGGTGGGATAGGGGCCCCTCGTATAGGGATACTCTCCGGGAGCACCGATCAGCTCAGGATCGCCGGGGTGGTCGTAAACGACCCCGACGTCGATCCCGCTCGTGGTTTTCCTGGATTCAGTCACGATGGCGATAACCTGCTTGGCACAGGCCTGGAGAGTACCCGGCCCTTTCCCCACTCAAGCTTCCCACCGAGAAATGCCCCGCAGAGCACTGATTCACGAAATCGAGGCCACAGAGCGGTCCGGCCGCTGGTTCCCGGCGATCGCAGGTCTTCTTGCGATCGCCCTCCTGGGCGCCAGCTGGATCGGCCTGTTCACGTTCATGAGTGCCAACGCTGCATACGGAACCTTCTCCGACCTCGAGTCCGAGTACATCCCGGACGTGAGCGGCATGGCTTTGAACTTCCCGGTTTTGTCGAGGACCTCGCGCATCTACGCCCACCAGGGCGAGCTTCTCGCCGAGTTGCACGATGGCCGGGTCAGCGAACCCACCCCGATAGATGAGATCCCCGACATCGTCATACACGCGGTTCTGGCCGCCGAAGACAAGGAGTTCTACATCCACGAGGGCGTCGACTTCAAGGCGATCGCCAGGGCGGCCCTGGACAACGTGATCTTCGACACACGCCGGGGCGGATCCACCATCACCCAGCAGGTCGTCAAACAGAACTTCGTGGGGACCGAAGCCACGATCCAACGCAAGATCACCGAAGCGTTCGTCTCGGCCGAAGTCGAGCGGAGGTATACGAAAGACCAGATTCTCGAGTTCTATCTGAACTCGGTCTTCTTCGGATCCAACGCCTATGGCATCAAGGCTGCGGCCCGGGAATTCTTCGACAAACCGCTCGACCAGTTGAGCGTCGCAGAGGCGGCCACCCTGGCCGTGCTGATCCGCAACCCCTCGCTGTACAACCCGAGGCGGCGGCCCGACACCGTCCTTGATCGCCGAAACCGCGTGATCGACGAGATGGTGGCCAGCGAGTGGCTGACCGAGGACCAGGCCAGGCTTGCCAAACGGGCACCTCTCGGCGTGATCGAACACACGCCGTTCAAGGGAGAAGCCGACCACGTGGTCGCCGAGATCAAACGCCAGCTGCTCGACTTGAACGACCACCGCTGGGACTTCTTGGGCCTGACGAAGGACGACCGCAAGAAGGCCATCTTCGGATGTCCGGGCGACTCCACCGATTGTGCGGGCGGCGGTGGCCTGCGCGTCGAAACCACGATCGACCTCAACATGCAGCGGGAGGCCAACCGCATCCTCACCGAGTGGCTGCCCCTGCCCCCCTACGAGGACAACGTTGCGCTTTGCCAAAAGCTGTTTCCAAACGACACAATCGAGTTCCTCGAGGTCTACGCCACCACGCACTCATGTTCACCCACGGGAGCGATCGCGTCGGTGGACAACGTGACTGGTGCCGTCGTGGTGATGGCCAGCGGCCTGCCCTTCGACTTCAACCAGTTCGACCTGGCCGTGCAGGGTCGAAGGAACCCGGGTTCATCGTTCAAACCTTTCACGCTGGTCACCGCCCTGGAGAGCGGGCTGAGCCTGGGGAGCTATTTCGATGCGTCATCGCCGATGGATCTCGAGTGCCCGTACATTTGCTCGGAGGCAGGAAACATCTGGACGGTTTCCAACGCTGGAGCCGGCCTCGGGGTGATCACGCTCGACCAGGCGACCTCTTCGTCGGTGAACACCGTGTACGCCCAGGTGGCGCTTGAAGTCGGTCCCGATCGAATCGTCGAGGTGGCCCACAGGATGGGGATCCAATCTCCGCTCCGCGCTCTTCCGTCGATCACCCTGGGCACCAGCGAAGTGTCTCCGTTGGAGATGGCATCGGCATTCACAAACTTCGCCACGAACGGCCTCCACCCCGAGCTTTACATCATCTCCCGGATCACCGACCGCGCCGGCAACGTCCTGTACGAGCACGAGTTGGTCAACCACCAGACCGGCGACCCCGCGTTGTTCGCGGCGGCGCGGCGGCCCCTGATGCGGGTTCCCACCAGCGCGGGCACCGCACCCCGAGCTGCCATCGGGCGGCCGCAGGGAGGGAAGACCGGCACCCACCAGAACTACCAGGATGCCTGGTTCGTGGGTTTCGTTCCCCAATATTCGACGGCGGTATGGGTGGGTTATGAGTCCAAGCAGCTTCCGCTCAAGAACGTGACCATCCACAACGAGAACTACTCGAGGGTTTTCGGAGGAACGGTTCCCGCGCCCATCTGGGCCGAATTCATGCAAGCGCTGTTGGCTGACGTCCCACCAACCGACTTCCCC
>JBFJTO010000204.1:0-3396 GCA_041625295.1 Acidimicrobiia bacterium
ACGACGTGGCGGCAGAAGGCCACCCGCGCCGGCGAACTCCTGGTGTCTCTGGAAGTGAAAGCTGCCTTCACCAACCTCGAGGGTCGGCCCATGCGGGTGCCGGAAGCTTTTGCTGCAGCGGTGCGGTCCTTGACCTAGGTCAATTTTCGGAGTCTCGTGTGCTCAGGGGGCCGGCCTGCGCCTGGGCTTTTCGTCTCGCTCGGCGCATGAACATCGACTGGAGGGTAGGGATCAATCCCCGTCGGAAGCCAAGAAAGAGGGCGACGATAAGAACCCCATGAGAGACAACTCTGAGTTGTCCGAACGGGACCATCAGCTCGTCGAGAATCGTGAAGGTGACCGCCCCGACAACGGGGCCGAGGAGCGTTCCGATGCCTCCGAAACCCAGCATCACGAGGACACGGATGTCGATGTGGCCGAATCCGAAGGTGGTGGGGCTGACGAACCCTTCGCTGTAAGCGAAGATCGCACCGGTTAGGCCCAGCATCAGCGACCCGATGACTCCTGCGAAGACCCGATAACGGGCGACGTTGATCCCGGTCAGCTCGGCTGCCAGTTCGTCATCGTGCAAGGCTCGGAATGCCCATCCGATGTGAGATCGCTGGAGGACCCGGAACACGACGAGGTATATGCCCACGACAGCCAGGAAGAGGTAATAGGGAGCAACCTGCTCACGCAAGAACCCTCCTGACCCGGTGTGGACGACGAGCCCGGCCTCTCCCCCGGTGAGTTCCCGTCGTCCCAGCAGGAGGTTGGCGAACGAGAGTGAGAAGGCCAGCGTGACGATGCCCGTGAAGATCACATCCAAAGAGCGGCTCACCGCTACCCAGCTCAGCAATCCGCCCACCACTGCGGAAATGGCTGCCGCGAGAGCGATGCCGACCGGTATCGGCAGACCTACGACATCGCCGAATATCGCTGCTCCATAACCTCCGATACCGGCCAACGCCCCCACACAGAGGAACAGCTGCCGGGTGCTGCCGAAGATCACGTTGAAAGCAATGGCGTAACTGGCAAAGGCCAGGCCGTCCACGGCGAGGCCCATCATCAGCCGAGAGTCGCCGTAGCGCAATGGAACCAGGGAGAGCAATGCCAGGGTGACGACGATTGGAGCGAAGCTGCGGACCGATGAGAGCAGGTTCCGATCGGGTCGACTCATCGTGGCCGGGATGCCGGTGCTGGCAGTCACTTTCGACTCCTTCCGAGCAGCCCTGCCGGCCTGATCACGATCGTGAGAGCGGCAGCGAGGAGCAGGAGGATGGCCGTGACATAAGTGCCGATGTAGAAGGAACTGACGGTGTTGACGATGCCCAGGATGATCCCGGCGAGAACCGCCCCCAAGACGCTACCCAACCCTCCGACAACGGTGACTATCAAGGCAAGAATCGTGAAGTCGATTCCCGCGGTCGAAGAAACCGGCGCGGTCATCGACCGGGTTACCGCAACCAGACCGGCCAGCACGCCGCTCATCGCAAAGATCAGCGTACGGACGGTGGCAGGGTTGATGCCGATCAATCTCGCGCCTTCCTCATCCTGTATCACCGATCGAACCGCCTGACCCTTCACCGAGAATCTGAAGAACGACACCATGACCGCTCCGGCGAAAACGGCGACTGCCGATGCCATCAGGCTGCCGGTCTGCATTCGCACGCCCAGGATCGACACCGCATCACCGCCGATGTGAACGGATAGGGTCGCCGACGGGTAGAGCCAAGCCAGCAGGCCATCGAGGATGAAGGCCACGCCCAGGGTCAGCAGCAATCCCAGGAGAACTCGCGCCTCGCCCTTGAGTCGATAGGCGGGCCTCATCAGCGTCGTGTCGAACAGGACACCCAGGGCGCCTGCGGCCAACATCCCGCCCACGATGGCGGGGAGGGCGGGCAGACCGAAGCCCATCAGCCGAGAGATGACGATCGCACTCACCACGGCCATCTGTCCGTACGCGAGATTCAATACTCCGCCCAATCCATAAATGAGCGTCATGCCCACGCCCAGCAGTCCGTATTGGAGTCCGAGCACGATTCCGTCGAGAAGCACGGCCGTCATGCGATCCCCAGATAGGCGTGCCTCACGCCCGGGTCGCTGGCAAGTTCTTCTGAGGTCCCCTCGATCTGGATTCTCCCGTTCTCGAGCACATAGCCTCGATTGGCGAGGGCGAGAGCCAGAGGCACCTGCTGTTCAGCCATGAGCAAAGTCATGCCGCGGTCTCTGAGCACGGTGAGGGCCCGGTAGGCATCCTGGGCGAGTTTGGGAGAGAGCCCTGTCGAGGGCTCGTCGAGCATGAGGACCCGTGGCTTCGACATGAGCGCTCTTCCCACCGCAAGCATCTGCTGTTCTCCGCCGCTGAGCGTTCCCGCCTGCTGGCGAGATCGTTCCGCCAGGACAGGAAACAGATCCAGAATGAAACCTCTGGTTTCGGGATCCGGTCGCTTCGGAAATGCCCCGAGCGAGAGGTTCTCCGAAACGGTCATCTGTGGGAACAGGTGCCGCTCGGCCGGTACGTAGACCAGTCCCGCCTTTGAGATCCGATGGGGCAGGGCTCGAGTGAGGTCTTCGCCGTCGAAGATCACTGATCCGCGGGGCTTGGCGAGCAGACCGCATATGGCCCGGAACAGCGTGGTCTTTCCTGCCCCATTGGACCCGATGATGGCGACGGCTTCGCCTTCCTCTACCTCGAAGCTGACATCTCTCACCACGTTTTCACCGAGGTATCCCGCAGACGCGTCTCTGACTTCAAGAATCATTGATGACCGCCTTACCCAGGTATGCGCTCACGACGTCGGGGTGGCGCATGACGTCTTTGGGGCCACCGTCTGCGAGAAGCGTCCCGAAGTTCAACACGACGATTCTCTCGGCTAACTCCATCACGGCTTTCATGACGTGCTCAACCCATATGACGGTCAGGCCCAGTTGATCGCGGATCGTCCGCACGATGTCGATAGACGCCTGGAGTTCGGTGTCGTTCAACCCGGCCATCACCTCATCGATGAGCAACAGCCTGGGGTGTCCGGCGATCGACCGGGCCATTTCCAGAAACCGTTGTTCGTGAAGATTCAGCGTCTCCACTTCATCGTCGATCCTGTCGCCCAGGCCAACGACCTCCAATGCCTCCTCGGCTCGCTTCGAAGCTTCGCGTTCCGACAGGATCCCTTCGGTCCCGCCGAACATGGCTCCAAGGGTTGCGTCCTCGCGAACCGTCATCGCCAGAAAGGTCCTTGGGGTCTGTAACACCGTGGCGATACCCCGGTGCCGTACCCGGTGCGGCGCCAAGCCGGTCACATCCCTTCCCATGAATGAGACCGTTCCGCTGGACGGAGTCACCAGGCCGGCGATCATTTTGAGCAGCGTGCTCTTACCGGCACCGTTGGGGCCGACGACGGCGAGAATCTCGCCGTC
>JBFJTO010000205.1:0-3391 GCA_041625295.1 Acidimicrobiia bacterium
CCGGCCGATTGAATGGCACGGTTCAGCAGCCGAACGTTTTCGGCCGACACCCTCTTGGCGCCGGGATGCACGTTGAACACGACAGAGTTCCCGGCCGAGAGGATCGAAATCGTGTTATTGATGATCGTCGACGTGGGATTGGTCGTGGGCGTGATGGCACCGATCACCCCGAAAGGAGCCCACTCGGTGACCATCATCCCCTGATCTCCGGTCACGGTGGCGGTCTCGAGGTCCTCTGGCCCCGGCGCCTTGGTGGTCACCAGCGTGTTCTTGGCGACCTTGTCGGCGTACCTCCCCAACCCGGTCTCCGCATGAGCCATCCGGGCCAGCCTCTCGGCCTCGGCCAGCATCGTCGTGCGAATCGAATCGATGATCCGCCGGCGGCCGTCCAGACCCACCGACTGAAACGCCCGAAAGGCCTTCGAGGACGCGTTCACCGCATCGTCGACGGTTGGATAGATCCCGTCACCGAGTTGAGATTTCGATGCTTCTTCGAGTTCTCTGGTGCCGGCTAATCCGGCATCGCCCACGTCACCGAGCCTGCTACGAACGCGATCGATAATCGCCTGAATGTCGTCGTCTGAAACGATGGGCATTATTTCTTGTAGACCTCCGTGCCTCCGACCTCCCAAGTGTCGACGATGGCCATGACCACGGCATCGACAGGACGGTCGCGGGTCAACTCGGTCTGACGAGCCGAGCTTCCCGAGGCATACAGGACTATTTCCCCCACCCCGGCACCCACGGCATCCACGGCCACCGCGTAGCCATCGGTATCCGACCCATCAACATCAATCTGCCGGAGCAGCAACAGTTTCGAGCCACTGATGCGCGGCTCCTTCCTGGTTGCGACAACTGTTCCGGCGACACGCGCCAGGAACATCCGGTTTAACCGGCCGACTCTTCGGAGGCCTCTTCCTGCCTACCCAGGGGAAGCTTGAGGTCGATGTTGACATGGGGCCGCGCAATGACATGGCTGGAGATCACTTCGCCGACACGCTCGGCTCCGCGAATCCCGGCATCGATGGCGGCCTTCACGGCTGCCACATCACCCCGCACGATGGCCGTCACGTATCCGCCACCGGTCTTCTCATACCCGGTGAGCTCGACCTTGGCCGCCTTCACCATTGCATCGGATGCCTCCACCATCGCGGCAAATCCCCGACACTCGATCATTCCAAGGGCTTCCGCCATTGGCTGCTCCTCTCTCAGTCCGATTCTCGACCTTCTACACCTTCGAGTGCGGCCACGGCCGCCCTCCAACCGACATCGATATCCCGCTCCTCGCCTCCGAGATAGACACGGCCCATCGAACCAAACGCCCGAACTTCGAGGATGTTGATGGCGGCCGCCTTCTCCGCCTCGTTGGCGGCGAGCGCCGCGTATGCAGCGGGCTCACACTCGAGAACATAGAGGGTTTGGCCTGGGATCAGCATCTCGCCGTGGCGCATCCTGTTTATCAGTTGGGCCTGGTGATCATCGACCCTGCGCACGATCTGGCTTGAAAGAATCTTGGGCTTCAGCCGGTCGGTCTCGGCGAGTCCGACCGCGCCCAGGATCGCCTCTCCCCCAGCCCGCGTCTCTGCTTGAACCGGCGAGTGGATCTCCAGGAGTCCGTAATACCTCTCTACGATCTGCATGGCCGGCTTGACCGACACCGCCTTGAGGGCGACGTCGGTGAGCCGGTTGATTTCGATCCCGGGTGAGATCTCCACGAACAGCGAGGCATCTCCGGCAAGTGGGAGAAAGCCCTGCGCGACGGTCCCCAGAAATGCCGCGTATTGCGGCTGAAGACTGTCGATGAACACGTAGGACCTGAGATCAATACCGTTCGCCACTACCCGCTCCTCCAGTCACGATGCTTACACCTGCGGACGCCCCGATGCGTGTTGCACCGGCAGCGACCATCTCTCGCACGTCATCCGCGGTGCGGATTCCGCCCGAAGCCTTTATCCCCATGTCGGGGCCAACCGCCTCTCGCATCAACAGGACGTCGAATACGGTGGCCCCACCGCCGCCAAAACCCGTCGATGTCTTGATGAAGTCGGCCTTGGCCCTTCGTGCCAGCCTGGAAGCCACGACCTTCTCGGCATCGGTGAGCATGGCAGTTTCCAGAATGACCTTGTTCAAACCCCCGACCTCGTGACATGCCTCCGAGATACGGGCGATGTCCTCGCTGACCAACTCGTGGTCGGCGGACTTGAGCGCACCGATGTTGATCACCATGTCGATCTCTCGGGCCCCGTCCCTGAGAG
Organism: Acidimicrobiia bacterium; assembly: GCA_041625295.1. GTDB lineage: Bacteria > Actinomycetota > Acidimicrobiia > Spongiisociales > ZC4RG35 > JBFGRR01. Next base: position 2,256 of record JBFJTO010000205.1, read on the forward strand.
CCTGGCGAGCTTCCGCGGCCTTGATCTGAGGAACCATTGCGCCAAAAGGAAACCCGACCACGCTTGCGACCTTGACTCGAGTGCCCCGGAGGTTGTCGGAACATCGCCGCACCCAGGTCGGGTTCACGCACACAGAAGCAAATCCGTAGTCGGCCGCCTCGGTGCAGATCCGGTCGATATCCGAGGCGGTTGCGTCCGGTTTGAGCAGCGTGTGATCGATGTAACCGGCCAGGTCTCTGGGGACCTCGGCGCCCATACCCCGGAAACTGACCCGCGAGGCTCCATTGGCAACGACCTGGCGAACCTTTTCCGATGAACGGGCTGCACAGGCACCGTCACAATCACAGGACGGGTCTCCGCCCTGCAGGTGGGCAATAACCTGGCGGGTGACTGCGTCGACGATGGCGTCTCTATCGCTTGTCACGAAACTCCCCTGTAGCGGCGATCGATGTCGGTGATCATACCAACGCGCCTCTCGTGGCGTCCGGGAGCCCAAGGAGTGTCCAACCAGGCCTCCACGATCTGCCAGGCGAGGTTGCGCCCGATCAATCCGGCTCCGAGGGTCAGGACGTTAGCGTGGTTGTGCTCGCGGCTATTCCGGGCGCTGGACAGGTCATAGCAAAGGGCCGCCCGGATGCCCGGGACTTTGTTGGCAACCATTGCCGACCCGATTCCTGCCCCGTCGACGACTATTCCGTAACGACAATCGCCATCGGCGACCTTCTTCGCGACAGCGAGCGCGATATCGGGATAGTCGACCGGATCTTCAGAATCGGTCCCGCAATCCGACACCTGGTGTCCCGCCTCTTTGAGCCGGAAAACCAGATACTCCTTGAGACGGTAGCCACCGTGGTCGGCGCCGATCGCAATCGACTCGGCAACTCCCGGCGTCGACTGCGGTGTCGGTGACTCTGCCCGAGCAGGCTCCACGAGGACGCCATCGACGATGGTGGCGACCAGAGCCCTGATTTCGTGTTCAGCAGGCATCGAACCGATGCTAGATGCCAACGGTGTCATCCCGTTCGCCTGTCACGACGTAATGTGGGTTTGTGAGCGACGACCCGGCGTTCCTGTGGGATTCTCCCAGCCCGATCGGTGGGCACACGTTCCGCCGAGCCCAAAGAGATGCGAGTCCG
>JBFJTO010000206.1:0-3389 GCA_041625295.1 Acidimicrobiia bacterium
CGCGATCCCGACATGTCGTTGATGGAATACAGGCGAACGACCTCGAACGACGACTTCGAGGCCACGCCATTGCTCGGATACTCCGCTCCCAGGGTCGACACTCTGACCTTGACGACGCTGCATCAAGCCAAAGGGCTCGAGTTCGATGCGGTCTTCATCGCCGATGCGGTCGAATCCGTGTTTCCCGATCTCCGCAGAGGGCTTTCACTCCTCGACCAACAGGAGCTGACCAACCCTTCATCGGATTACTCGCGCTTTCGCCTTCAGGAAGAGATGAGGCTCGCCTACTCGGCAATGACCAAAGCGCGGTCGCTGGTCATATGGACAGCGACTTCGGCGACGGCCGTCGAGGGTTCCGGCCGTCCAAGCCGTTTCATGCTGTCTGCCGCCGGGGTCAACACGGTCGAAGAGCTGCCCAGCCCCGGCAAAGGCGACCGGCCTCCGCTCACTCCCCGCGAAGCAGAGTCGGCCATTAGGCGCACGGTCGCGAACCCTGCCGCCATGCCCGCTCAACGTCTGGCCGCACTCGCCGTCCTGGCCGCCGATCCTGCGTCGATGTGGATGGCCGCCAGCTTTGCGGGAACCCGAGCTCCCGGCCCCGACGACGGGCTGGTCGATGATCGCCTGGTCCTCTCCCCCAGCCAGGCCCAATCATTCCTGACCTGCCCCCGCCAGTACGCGCTCGAGAGGCGCATCCGGGTAGGCGAGTCCGACTCAGCCCATGCCCACTTCGGATCTCTCGTGCATGCAGCCCTGGAGATCTGCGAGAAGCGCGCCATGGGCACGGGAAGGTCGCATTCCGACATCGGGGAGGCATTGGCCGCCCTCGACCAAGTTTGGAAAGGGTCCGAGTTCGGGCCAGTTGGGAGCGTCTGGAAGCGAAGGGGTATCGCTCTCCTGGAGCGATTGTGGGCCGAGTGGCCCGCTGACTCACATGAGCCCGTGGCTCTGGAGCGCAACCTCGAAGTCGACCTGAACGGTGTCGCGTGGGTCGGTCGGGCCGATCGCATCGAGCGACTCCCCGATGGCGGACTTCGAGTCGTCGATTACAAGACTTCGAAAACGGCCATGCCCTTCGACAGCGCCAAGGTGGCCACCCAACTGGGCTTCTACATGCTGGCGGCGGCGGCCGACCCCGAGATCTCGGCGATCGGCCCCGTCGTTTCGGCTGAATTCTGGTATCCGGGATCCGCCGCAAAAGAGTGGCGGAGACCCTTCGATTCCCAGTACCTCTCCGAGGTCCGCGAGGTCCTCGTCGAGGTGGGCGAGGGAATCCGCTCCGAGGACTGGACCCCCCGCCTAGGTGACGGATGTCGGTATTGCCGTGTACGTGGTGTGTGCCCTCTGTGGCCAGAGGGAAGGGAGGCGTTCGCCCCATGATGCCCCAACCTTCGGTCGAGCAACTCGAGGTCGTCACCGCTCCCCTGGAGTCCCTGCGAATAGTGGCCGGTGCCGGCACCGGCAAGACGACCACACTGGCGATGCGTGTCGAAGCCCTGGTGCGGGTCCATCGAATCGAACCCGAAGAGATCCTCGGCATCACCTTCACAAACAAGGCCGCCGGAGAACTGGCCGATCGGATTCGGACCGCGCTTGCTCCGTGGGTAGCACATGGACGTGAAGTCGAGATCCACACCTATCACGGTTATGCCTCCCAGTTGTTGCACGAATTCGGAGCGCTGGTCGGTGTCGAGAGATCCACATCGCTGATGACTCCGACCCTGAGCCGCCAGCTTTTGGGATCTCTCATGGTTGAGACCGACCTGCTCCACTTCGATCCGACGCTGAGGAACTCGGTCGAAAAGCTCAGGGCCCTGGGTTCCGCGGTCGCCGACAATCTCCTGGTACCCCAGCAGGTCATGGATCAGGCCGGGCTCGACGACCCGTGGCCGGAACGCGTCGAGATGCTGGCGATTCTCGAGCGGTACGCGCAGGAGAAACGCCGGCTCGGGGTTGTCGACTTCGCCGACCTGATCAGCGCCGCCCACCGGCTCGTCACCCAGCATCCGGACATCGCCGAGTCGATCAGAGGAAGAACCCGGGCCGTGCTCCTCGATGAGTACCAGGACACGAATCCTGCACAACGCGAGCTGCTCCGGGTTCTCTTCGGCGGACGAACACCCGTGCTCTCAGTCGGTGACGAGGACCAGACGATCTACGAGTGGCGGGGCGCCTCATTGGAGAACTTTCGCGCCTTCCCGGATCATTTCGCCATCGATGGACACACAGCCAGAACGCTGCACCTCACCGAGAACCGGCGCTCTGGGGAGGCCATCCTCTCGGTGGCCAACAGGGTCCGCGCCGAGATCGACGCTGCCCCCAGGGAAGCCCTGGTAGCGATCCCGGGCGCCCCAAGAGCGACCGTGACGGCCTCCTGGTACGCGACCGCGGTTGCCGAGGCCGACGCCATCGGGGATCAGATCATCCGGCTGCACGAAGGCGGACATCGCTGGCGCGACATCGGAGTGCTGTTTCGGAAGAACAAGGACATGAAGCTCGTCCACGACGCTCTGGCCCGACAGGGAATCCCCTACGAGATTGCCAACGTCGGCGGTCTGCTCACCGTCCCCGAAGTCGCAGACCTCCACGCGTGGTTGAGCATCCTCGCCGAACCGGAGGACGGGGCAGCGTTTGCCCGCATAGCCCTCGGATCTCGTTTTCGGCTCGGCCTCGGCGATCTCTATCAACTGGCCCAATGGATCCGGGTCAAGCGAAGAGCAGAACCCGAAGACGAGTTACCCGGATACACGATGCTCGAAGCGGTGGATGCTCTCGACCAGATTTCCGCCCTCCGGACACAGGCCTCGGAGGCCATGGCCCAATTCCGTCAGGAGTACCGGGATCTGCTCATGGCGGCACAAGGTCAATCTCTCGTCGAGCTCACCCGAACCGTTCTCGATCGAACCGGCGCATGGAGCGACATCGCGGCCATGGAGCCCGCGGCAGGATTGTCGGCTCGCCTCAACCTGTACCGATTCCTCGACCTCACCGAGCACTGGGCGCCCCTGGAGGGCCGGGCATCGCTCGACTCGTTCCTCACCTACCTGAGAGAACTCGAGGACGACACCACCGAGGAGCTCGATGCCGCGCGCCTCTCTGAGGAGGATGCTGTGACTCTCGTCACGGTGCACAGGGCCAAGGGTCTGGAGTGGCCGATCGTGTTCTTGCCTTGCCTGCACCACAACAACTTTCCCAGCACCGGACGCCACGACAACCCCATGGCGTATGCCCAATACCTACCGTTCGATCTGCGCATCGACCGCGCCGCTGCGCCCGCCATCGAACCGGGCTGGAGCGACTCGAAGACTCGCAAAGCCCTGGCCGCACACAACCAGCGCCAGGAGTGGCGAATCGCCTACGTGGCGGTAACCCGCGCCATGCATGAGCTA
>JBFJTO010000207.1:0-3381 GCA_041625295.1 Acidimicrobiia bacterium
CGACGGTCGCATCCACACCACCTTCAACCAGATGGCAGCGTCCACGGGCAGGTTGTCGTCGGAGGATCCCAATCTCCAGAACATCCCGGTTCGTTCGGAGTTGGGTCGCACGATCCGAAAGGCGTTCATAGCCAGGAAAGGATGCGTTTTCGTGGTTGCCGATTACTCCCAGATCGAACTGCGGGTGCTGGCTCATATGAGTGGTGATCGGGGACTGGTGGAGGCTTTCCGGTCGAAGCGCGACGTGCACACGACCACCGCGGCCAGGGTCTTCGGGGTGGATGAGGCCGATGTCACCCAGGAGATGCGGCGTCGGGCCAAGACGATCAACTTCGGTCTTCTCTATGGAATGGAGGCCTTCGGGCTTGCCCAGCGCCTCGGGATCGACCGCCTCGAGGCGGCAGCGCAGGTGGAGGCCTACTTCGCACAGTTCCCGAGTGTCAAGAAATACATGGACGACTCGGTGAGCGAGGCCCGGAGGACCGGTTACACCGCCACCCTGTTCGGACGGCGCCGTTACCTGCCGGAACTGAAGTCGGATAACTATCGGGTCCGCCAGATGGGGGAGAGGATGGCGCTCAACGCCCCCGTGCAGGGAACCGCTGCCGACATCATCAAGAAGGCGATGATCGACCTCGAGTCGGCCTTGGAAGGCTCCGGAGCCGAGATGCTGCTGCAGATCCACGATGAGCTGATCATCGAGTCGCCGACGGAATTGGTGGCCTGGACCGTGACCACCGTCGTAGATGTGATGGAATCGGCGGCAACGCTGGATGTTCCGCTGGTCGTGGACGTGGCTACCGGTGCGGATCTGGCCGATGTGAAGGCCTGACGGGCTTGGTCGCCAATAGGCACCGTGGTACGATCCCGTCGCCCCTAAGCGCTTTGCCGCGTAGGGAGAATTCCTGGAGGTAAGAAACCCACCTATGTCCGAAATCGAAAACGCGTCTTCCCCTGAGGAAGAGGTTGTTGAGGCTCCCGTCGAAGCGATAGCTCCCGACCTGATGCCCGAAGAGACCGCCGAAGAACCGGCGGTTGCAGAGCCTGCCGAAGTCGCAGCAGTCGTACCAGAGCCCGACGATGCCGAGGAAGTGGCCGCCGAAGTTCCGGCCGTCGCGGCCGAGGTCGTTGAAGCCGTCGCCGAAGCCGTGGCCGAGGTGGCTGCCGCGCCGGAACCCCAGCCGGGGCCCGTGGTGATTTCACCTCCCAGCCTCGATCATCTCTCAGACGACATCATCGACGACTTCGAAGCCGCGATTGCGGCCACGGTTCTCGAGTTTCGCGAGGGTGACATAGTCGAAGGGACCGTTGTCAGCGTCGACCAGGACGGCGCCATGATCGACATCGGCTACAAGTCAGAAGGTCTCATCCCCACCCAGGAACTCTCGATTCGCAACAACATCGACCCCGGATCCGTGGTTGCCATCGGGGAGCGGGTCGAGGCGCTGGTTCTCAACAAAGAGGACGACGAGGGGCGACTGATCCTTTCGAAGAAGCGTGCGCAATACGAGCGCGCTTGGGGTCGCATTCAGCAGGTCACCGACTCCGGAGAAACCGTCAAGGGCACCGTCATTGAGGTGGTCAAGGGCGGTCTCATCGTCGACATCGGCTTGCGCGGCTTCCTTCCGGCATCTCTCGTCGATTTGCGGCGGGTACGCGATCTCGACCCCTTCGTGGGCGAGGAGATCGAGGCCAAGGTCATCGAGTTGGACCGCAACCGCAACAACGTCGTGTTGTCGCGGCGGGCATATCTGGAAGAAGAGCAGCAGGAACAGCGTCAGGCTTTCCTCGACGATCTCGGCGAAGGCGAGGACCGCGACGGCGTGGTTTCGTCGGTTGTCAATTTCGGTGCTTTCGTGGATCTCGGCGGTATGGATGGTCTTGTCCACGTATCTGAACTCTCATGGCAGCACGTCAACCATCCTTCCGAGGTCGTGAAGGTGGGAGACAAGGTCAGGGTGAAAGTGCTCGAAGTCGACCGTGAACGCGAGCGCATCTCGCTGTCGATTCGCCAGACGCTCGAGGACCCATGGCTGGTGTTCGCTCGTGACAACGAGGTCGGATCAGTCGTCGAAGGCGAAGTCATCAAGACCGTTCCCTTTGGAGCGTTCGTCTCGGTAGCCGAAGGCGTCGAAGGCCTGGTGCATGTTTCCGAGATCGCCATACATCGTGTCGAGTCGCCCGAACTCGAGCTCTCCATCGGCCAGAAGGTGCAGGCCAAGATCACCGAACTGGACGAGGAAAAGCGCCGGGTCAGCCTCTCGATGAAACAGGCACTGCCTGACTGGAAGGAGCGGGAAGCCGCAGCCGTCCAGCCCAAGCGCAGGCCGCCCCGTCGTGAATTCGAGCGCGAGTTCGGACCCGACGAACCAGAGCGTCCGCCCGTTTCGGTCGACGCTTCTCTCGAAGCCATCCTCCAGGAGCTCAAAGAGCGGGGCATCGGTCGCCGCTGAACCATCCTTGACCCGCTGCAACGGGTGTGGGAGCCTTCTAACGTATAGCTCAAGTCGGTGCGATCGGCCGTCGACAACATGTCGAGAAGTCGCACCGCCGTAAGGAGGGCGGATTGCCGTGATGGTTGCCAATTGACGATGCGCAACTACCTCGGCCCGATATGCTTGCTGCAGCCACACTGCGGCTTGAAGGCACGCAACTGAGGAGCGTTGATGGGTAGGAGAGCATTGGTGTTGGTCGTGGCGTTGCTGCTGGGTGCGGTGGCAGCGTTTGCGATCTACCGGTTCCTGACGGGGGTGGAGTCTGATGTGCTCCAAGGTCAAGAACAGATCCGGGTCTTCCGGACAGTCCAACCGCTTGCCGAGGGAACTCAAGGAAGCTTTGTGTTGCAGAGCGGATCGACCCTCTACGTGGAGTCGTTCGAGCAGCTTCAAGATCTACCGACGGGTGCGATCCAGTCGGCCGAGGAACTGAGCTCGGTTCTCACCGGGCGGGTCGCAGCCGGTCCGATTGCCGGGAACTCGGTGATCACCAGAGACCAGTGGGTTCTGAACACGGTGCAGATAACGCCCCTGGCAGACCTGATACCCGAGGGGAAACAAGCGATCACGATCTCAGCAGACCAGATCACCGGTGTGAACGGTTTCGTGGAAGCTGGTGACCGGGTCAACGTGATCATCACGCTCGATATCGAGTTTCGGCTGACGGCGCTGGCCAATCGGCCCCCCGACTTTGGACTGCCGCCTCCGACGACCACCATTCCGCCTGATGGCACTGCGTCGGCGACGACACCGGAGGACACGGCTCTCGTGACGTATACCCGGTTCGTTGTTCAGGGTCTTCCGGTTCTGGCCGTCGGACGCGACATTCGGACTTCGGAGGACGCACCGGTGTCGGTGACCGTCGAAGGTGATGCCGCTGCCGCAC
>JBFJTO010000208.1:0-3369 GCA_041625295.1 Acidimicrobiia bacterium
GCCATCGCCAACGGAGACATCGTTCCCCTTTGCGGATCCCAGGAATGCTCGGCTCGACTGCTGCGGGACAGCCCCACCGGTTCATCTCCGCGTTCTCTCAGTGACGCGGCCAACGCCGACCCGATCATGCCCGAGGATCCCGTTATCAAGACCTTCATCAACTCAAGCTCCGTCGAGAATCTTCACAGCCGCCCTTCCTTCTGAGCATTCATCGAGAATCGGGCAGTACTTACACCATGGTCCGCCGCGGGTCTCAAGGTCAGAACCCCCCTCCCAAACTGATCTCACCGCCGACACCAGGCCCGACACCGCCGATGCGAGTTCTGCCAACTCTCTTGTCGATGGGACGGTCTCGGTCCTCTCCCCAGTGGCGATCGACACTGCTTCCACCCGGGCGGGAAGTTCGTTCCGGGTACGCGCCCAGAGGAAGGCGTAGAACATGAGCTGTGGAATGGGATCCCCAAGCGACCAACTCTTCCAGTCGACGAGAACCGGACCTTCGTCTCGCGTAAACACGGCATCGATCTTCCCGAACAGCCGCACACCATCGGCGGCTTCATCCTCGAGCGCCACTTCCGCGCCCGCAAACCCCTCACCTGGAAACGCCGAGAACCTGCGATACAGGTCGCCTGCCTCGCGGATCAGAGGTTCGAGCATGCTGGGCGAACGGATCCCCGCAGAAACCATTTTCTGGTTGAGACCGGCACCAATCTCTCTGCGGCACACTCCTTCGAACTCCGATTCGGGTATCGGCCCTTCTTCCAGGTGGCGCCGTATCACGCTGTGGACCAGCGCACCGACGAAACTTCGTGGTGTATCGGGCGAGTAGTTTCCTTCCAGTCTCGCCTGGGCAGCGCGCGGACAACTGAGGTAGAGGCTGTACAGCGTCGCAGACACCCTCAGCGACTCTCCGGCGAGCGGTGGCGGAAACGGGATCACATTGTGGATGGTATTCGGACCTGGCCCCGTCCTCTATGATTCCGTGTTCCGCAGGGGGTCCTCACCGTGCATCGCGTACTTCGTATCACGACGACCATTGTCGCCGGCGTCATCATTCTGATAGCCGGATCTTTTGGCGTGTCCCGGATGGCGGGAGCGGGTGAGATACTCGGCAGCGTCACCGTGCTCGGCACCGAAATCGGGGGCATGACTCCGACCGACGCCACCGCCGCTCTCGTAGAGCTCGACGACCGCCTCCTGACGACGCCCGTGGGCATCGTGATCGACGGCAAGCCGGTGTCGATGAGTCCCGAGCAGATCGGCTTTGCGATCCCGGTGCCCGAGGTCGTGGCCGAAGCCATGACGCTGGGACGCACCGGTCCCATTTCCGAGCAATTCCGCTGGTGGATGGCCAAGCTGGGCAGCAGTGTCGCTCTGGACATCGCCTCCACCTATGACCCGGCTTCGATGGAAGCGCTGCTCTCGAGTTGGGACAAGGACATCGTGGGCAACCCACCCTTCGAGGGCGCCATCGCGATGGACGGATCCATCCCGGTTCCCCAATACCCGCACCCGGGAGTTCGCATCGACCGCGGCATCGCACCTGGACTGATCTCGCAGGCGGTAACCGATGAGTCCGAGGAGGCCGTAGCCCTCCCGGTCACAGGCAGCACACCCCGCCTCGATCCGGCAGCAGTGGACAGAGCCGTTGCTGAGGCGAAACTGTGGCTATCGGCGCCGGTCACCCTCAACGCCGCCAACCGCAACGTGTCGATGGTGTTCACACCCGATCAGATCGCCGCCGCCATAAGGTCGACTCCCTCCGACTCTTCTCTCGACCTCTATCTCGACGTCGACTCGGTGCAGGCGATCCTCGATGACAACCGCTCGACGTTGGAATTGCCTCCTGTGGACGCGCGACTCGAGGTGAAGGATCTTGAGGTCGAGATCATCCCGGGCAAGCGGGGCACGCTCATAGACCCGGCCCAGACGGCCATAGCCCTTCAGACCGCAGCCACCAGTTCGACGCGGGTCGGTGTCCTCCCGTTTCAGGTCGGTGCCGAACCCGAGGTGACCACGGAACAACTGCAAGCACTCGGAATCAAACACCTCGTGTCCCAGTTCACCACCTACCACGACTGTTGCCAGAACCGGGTCACCAACCTCCACCTGTTTGCCGACATCGTCAACGGCGCCATCGTGCTGCCCGGCGATAACTTCGAATTGAACAAGTACGTCGGAGAAAGGACCACCGAACGGGGCTTTCTGGAAGATGGGACGATCATCCGCGGCGAACTCGTCAAGACGGTTGGCGGTGGGGTGAGCCAGTTCGCCACCACCTTTTACAACGCCGTGTTCTGGGGGGGATACGAGGACGTCAGCCACAAGCCCCACAGCTTCTACTTCAGCCGATATCCCGAGGGCATCGAGGCAACGATTTCCTGGCCGCTTCCAAAACTCGAGTTTCGCAACGACTCCCCCAACGCCATCCTCATCGTCACCGAGTACACGAACACGTCGATGAGCGTGAAGTTCTATTCAGACAACGACGGTCGGATCGTCACGGGAGAGCAGAAGAACGGAAGAACCAACATGACCGTCGTTCGGGAGGGCGGCCCCAACGCCCGGGTTGTGTCTTCGACGACCTCGAGCCGGTTCTCCCCCACGGAACCCACCACCGAGATCCGGGCGGCGGTCGATCCGATCGAAGTCGACGAACAGAGGGTGCTGCAGAAGCCGGCCCCGGGGTGGACCGTCAAGGTGACCAGAACCATCACCCAGAACGGTGTCGAAACCGTCAACGAGTGGACAGTGCGTTATCTGGCGAAACGCGAGATCATCGAGGTCCACCCGTGCATGATTCCCGACTCGGAAATCACCTGTCCGACGACGACCACGAATTCATCGACGACGACCACGACGACGATCCCGTGACTCAGCCGTAGAAGTTGAACAGGCCGGATATCACCGCCGTCGCAGAAGCGACGGCATCTTCCCCCCAATCGCTTCTTCGGCCTATTGACACTGAATTCGACATGACGAAAACATGATCGATGTCGTGGTCGGCTTCGAAGAGGCGTTTGGCGAGGTCTGCAGCCACCGTGTTGACGCGGCCGGCACCGAGGGCACTCACAAAGGCGACTCCATCCTGGCCGGCCAGAGTCCGATCGGACTCGACCATCAGCATTCGATCCAATACCGCTGTCTTCTTGATCTCGATCGTCTGACCCATCACCGGATGCTAACCGGGGTGACGCTCGGTCATCAGCAGACACCTACACGTCGGGACCGAAATAAGCATCCCTCTCCCCTATCACGTGGATCTTCAGCAAGTTCGTCGACGCCTGTTTGTTGGGGGGAATGCCCGCCACCATCACAACGGTCTCAGCCCGCTCACAGAGGCCCCGCTCTTCGAGAAACTCTTCGGCA
>JBFJTO010000209.1:0-3351 GCA_041625295.1 Acidimicrobiia bacterium
GCCGGAGCCGAACCACCGGCCTTGCCGGCCTCGTAAGCAAGACCCAGCGCCCGGAATGTCGCCCTGTCGGCGGGCTCAAAGCTGAGCGTCAAACCATCGAGCTGGAACGATGGCACCGACGTGGGGAACCGGTCGGGAAACGTGATCGCATACTGGATCGGGATGCGCATGTCGGTCGCTCCAACGTGCGCAATCAGCGTTCCGTCGGCAAGGCCGATCAGCGAATGGACAGAACTCTGCGGGTGCACGACGACATCGATCTGGTCATAAGGGATGTCGAAGAGCAGATGGGCCTCTATGACTTCCAGACCTTTGTTGGCCATGGTCGCCGAGTCGATGGAAATCCTTCGTCCCATCCGCCAGGTTGGATGTGCAAGCGCTTGCGCCGGGGTCACATCTGCGAGATCGGCCGCCAACCTCCCCCGAAAGGGCCCCCCGGATGCCGTGAGAATGAGGCGATCGACTTCATCGCCTCTCCCCAAGAGTTGGAACAAGGCAGAGTGCTCGGAGTCGACGGGAATGATCTGGCCACCATGAGCTGCCAAAGCAGCCTTGACGACTTCGCCACCGACAACCATCGTCTCCTTGTTGGCGAGGGCCAGGCGGTTGCCGACTGACAGCGCCGCCATCGAAGCACGCAGCCCGTTGGCGCCCACGATTCCATTGACAACCGTCGCCCCTGACACGCCGGCGGCCGCGAGCATTGCTTCACCGCCGAACTCCGATCTCGATCCCAGAGCGGATCGCATTGCGGCCTGCTCCTCCGCGGACCCCCCGGTTGCTATCACTCGTGCGTCCGGAAAACGCCTTCCCGCATCGATCAAAGCCGGGGAAGGATTGCGTGCTGCGACGGCCGCGACCGGAATCTCCAGGTGCTCCGCCACGTCCAGCGTCTGCCGGCCGATAGAACCGGTAGCCCCCAGGACCACCAGCTGCCGACTCACAGATAACCGAGGGCAGAAAAGAGGAAGTAGGCGCCCGGGGCCACGAAAAGCAGGGCGTCGATCCGATCGAGCATCCCGCCATGCCCGGGCAGAATCACGCCCATGTCCTTCACGTCGAGAGCCCTCTTGACAACGGACTCTGCAGCGTCTCCAAGCGGCGCGAGTACGCAAACCACGCCCGCGAGCATCACTGCGGAGGTGATCGAGAGGCCGGGATCTACCAGAGGGAACGTTGACAGGATGATCGCCGATGCCATCGCGGCAACCACGCCGCCGATCAGACCTTCCACGGTCTTCCGTGGGGACACTCGTGGAGCAAGTAATCGCTTGCCGAAGGCGCGCCCGACGAAATAGGCACCGCTGTCGAAGATCGCTGTCACCAGAACCACGAGGACGATCAGTCCCACAGCCTCAGAAGACCGGCCGATGGCGATAGCAAACGACAGCAACGACACCCACACGGATCCGAGGACGGTCAGGGAGGCATTCTCGAGGGGCATCCTTCTGGCCGCCAGCGAATAGAACAGGGCCACCAGCAAAATGGTCACCGACGCAAAGGCGGCGATGGCCACCGGGCCGGCCATACGGGTCCCGATCGCCGCACCAAGCAGTCCCAAAAAGCCGAATACCGCTACAGGGGCGTAGCCCCTCGACCTCAACGTGGCATAGAACTCACCAAGGGCAAGCATCATCACGATCGTGGCGAAGCCCGCGAACCAGACTCCGCCCATCAAAAGGCTTCCGATGAACAATCCCAGCAGAACGACACCCGTGCCGACTCTGAGCGTCAGGTCGGAAGCGCGGCGCTGCTCCTCACCTTCGACATCTTCCTCGGAAAGACCCTTCTCCCCCGTCACATCCTCGAAACCGATCAGACCCGAGCCGACGCCGGGCATGGATGCGGCCACGGCCTGGCGCTCAAAGGTCTCGGTGTTGGCCTTGGCCACATCCTCGGCCAAACCCTGATACTCCCTTGTCGTGGCTGCCAGGTAATCCTCGTCGGTGAAGTCGTCGAGAGTCGTAGGACCCGCGCTGAAGAGGTCGAGGGCATCATCGACTTCGTCGACAACGGGCGTATCCTCGCCCGTCTCCTGCTCTTCTTCGGGAAGTGCCGGCTGCTCCCACGGGCGCGTGAAACGCCGTGGCCGTTCGCCACCATCCATCCGGTCTTGACCCATACTCACACCTCGAGAAGTTCTTCTTCTTTATGTCGCAATAGTTCATCGATCTTGTCCGTATGGCGGTCGGTCAACTCCTGCAACTCGGCCTCGGCGCGGTGGATGTCGTCGTCCGACACCTCTCCGTGCAGCGAGTCGATATCCGACTTGGCGCTCCGACGTATGTTGCGGACGGCGACGCGCCCATCTTCGGCCATCTGACGAACAAGGCGTATGAGGTCCTTTCGGCGCTCCTCGGTCAGCGAGGGGAACACCAGCCGAATCACAACTCCGTCGTTGGAGGGGTTCAGACCCAGATCCGACTCCCGAATCGAACGCTCGATGGCGCCTATCGATCCCTTGTCGTACGGTTGAACGACCAGAAGTCGGGGTTCGGGAACCGAGAACCCTGCGATCTGCTGGAGGGGCGTCTGTGATCCGTAGTAATCGACCGTCAGTCGGTTGAGTATCTGCGGATTGGCCCGCCCGGTCCGAATAGTGGAGAACTCCGAAGAAACGTGCTCGAGCGCCAGGTTCATCTTGGCGTCGGCATCCCGGAGCGATTCCCGAATCATCTTTCCTCCTCAGCGGATCACGGTTCCGATCTCCTCGCCGGCAATGGCCCGGCCGATGTTCCCGGGCACAGTCATATCGAACACGACGATCGGAACAGAGTGCTCGTGGCACATCGTAACTGCAGTCGTGTCCATGACCCGCAGTTCCCTGGACAGGAACTCCATGTATGTGAGATGCGGCAAGCGCACCGCGTCCGGGTTGACCTTCGGATCCTTGTCGTAGATACCGTCCACCTTGGAGGCTTTCAGGATCAACTCGGCATCGATCTCGATCGCTCGCAGTGCTGCCGCCGTGTCGGTGGTGAAAAATGGGTTCCCGGTCCCGGCTGCAAAGATCACAACCCGCCCCTTTTCGAGGTGCCGGATGGCCCGGAGCCGAATGTAGGGCTCGGCAAGCTGCTGCATGGTGATGGCGGATTGGACCCGGGTTGGGGCGCCGGCCTTCTCAAGTGCGTCCTTGAGGGCGAGGGCGTTGATCGCTGTGGCCAGCATGCCGATGTAATCGGCGCTGGCTGGATCCATACCCAGGGCCGCCTGGGACACGCCCCGAAAAATGTTCCCTCCGCCAACGACAAGCGCTATTTCCATGCCCGTCTGGTGTACTGACGCGATCTCTGAGGCGACACGAAAGACCGTGGAAGAGTCGATGCCGTAGCCAACGTCAGGGTCGGCGAA
>JBFJTO010000210.1:0-3349 GCA_041625295.1 Acidimicrobiia bacterium
ATCGCTCCCGACATGATCGGCATGGGCGATTCGGAAAAGCTCGAGCCCGGACCGGGCGCATACCGGTTCGTCGATCATCGTCGCTACATCGATGCCCTGATGACGGAGCTCGGTCTCGAGTCGAATGTCACGTTGGTCGGACACGATTGGGGTGGCGCCCTCCTCATCGATTGGGCGCACCGCCATCCCCGATCGGTGAAGGGCATCGCCTACATGGAGACGATCGTGACCCCGGTCGGTTGGAGCGATTGGCCCGATTCGGCGACGAGCATCTTCCGGGCGATGCGATCAGAGGCCGGCGAGTCGATCGTCATCGAGAAGAACGTCTTCGTCGAGCGGATCCTGCCGGCATCAGTGCTCGAGCCGCTCTCAGAAGAGACCATGGATGTCTATCGGCGGCCCTACCTCGACGCCCGGCACCGCTGGCCCACTCTCACTTGGCCGCGCGAGGTACCGATAGCCGGCGAGCCTGGCGATGTCTTCGAGATAGTCTCCGGCAGCGGCACATGGATGGCGGCCAATGCCATACCCAAACTTTTCGTGAACGCCGAGCCGGGGTCGATCCTCACCGGACGTCAGCGTGAGTTCTGCCGGTCCTGGCCGAACCAGACCGAGGTGACCGTCGCAGGCTCCCATTTCATCCAGGAGGACTCCGGCGCCGAGATAGGACAGCACATTCGCGCCTGGATGAGCGAGATCTGAGCCGGGTGCCTTAGGGCCGGCGGGGCGGCTGGGCCCGGTTCGGGCCTCTCCCACATCTTGCCGTGCTCGCCGGATCCTGCGACGCTGAGATGACAATGCCCGATCGATTTCGTGATCACCGCGCCGTACTCGCATCCCAGGTTGGGGACTCCGGAATGGCCATCGTCCCCGCAGACGCCGAGACGTTCCGGAATGCCGACACCAACCATCCTTTCCGGCAGGATTCCGACTTTTTCTATCTGACCGGTTTCGAAGAACCCGATGCAGTGTGCGTCCTGGTGCCGGGACACTCCGATGGCGACTTCCACCTCTTCGTGAATCCCCACGATCGCGAGAAGGAGACATGGACGGGCTTCCGGAACGGCGTGGAGGGTGCGATGCGTCGCTTTGGGGCCGATGTCGCCTACCCGATCGATGAACTCGACGCCACGCTGCCCCGGCTCATGCTGGGCCGGGATGTGGTTTTCTACCGGCTCGGCAATCGCAGCCACGATGCCAGGATGACCGGTCTGCTAGCTAAGGCTCGGTCCTATCACAACCGGTTTGGGACGCCGGTACCCGATTCGGTTCGTGATGTCTCGGCGCTCCTGGCCGAGGCCAGACTGGTCAAGAGCGCCGGGGAGATCGAGAGCCTTCGCGCCGCGGGTCTGTTGTCCGCGGAGGGCCATCGGGAAGCGATGCGTTTCGCCAGACCCGGGCGGTACGAGTACCAGGTGCAGGCTGCGATGGAATACGTGTGGCGGGAAGGCGGCTCTCCTCGCAACGCCTATCCGTCCATCGTCGCCTCGGGACCGAACGCCTGCGTTCTTCACTACGTGGAGAACGACCGGCCCATCGAGGACGGAGACCTGATCCTCATCGACGCCGCCGCCGAGGTCGACTACTTCGCCGCCGACATCACCCGGACTTTTCCTGCGAACGGGGCCTTTACCACCGCACAGCATGCGGTCTACGACATCGTGTTGGCCGCCGAGAGGGCCGGCATCGCTGCCGGCGTTGCGGGTGCGACGCTCCACGACATCCACTCTGCGTCTCTCGACGTTCTCGTAGACGGCATGATCACCATCGGCTTGCTGCCTCCCGACCTCGATCACCACGGGATGCACCTCTACCGCGAGTTCTTCATGCATGGCACCAGCCATTGGCTCGGTCTCGACGTCCACGATGCCGGCGCATACCGGATCGGTGGGCGCCATCGGTCCCTGATTCCCGGCATGACCTTCACTGTGGAACCCGGGATCTACATCGCCGGGGATCGTCCCACTGTCGAGTTGGTGCTCCGTGAGTACGACATCGACGCCTGGGTGGAGCGTCGCATCATCGAGGGGCCGGTCGCTCTAGAGAAAGAGGCCGCCGAGCGCGAGGCCGCCGAGAAGATCACCCATGAGGTACCGGCGGAATTCCTCGGCATCGGAGTGAGGATCGAGGACGACATCCTGATCACCCCGGCAGGTCATGAGAACCTCACCGCCCATGTTCCCGTGGCCGTTGACGACGTCGAGGCCCAGTGCGCAGAGGCATCCTGGATGGCGCGCTGACGCTGATCGCCAGACCGCCAACCACGGCCGCCATTCCCAGCCACTCGAGTGTCGTGGGCCGCTCTGAGAGGACGACCAGGCCGAGGAGCGCAGCAACCAGTGGCTCGGCCAGGCTGATCGTGGCGGCAACTCCCACATCGGTGGAGCGAAGTCCGTAGCCAAACAGGACGTAGGCGAGGCCCACAGTGGCCACGCCGAGCCAAATGACCATGGGCCATGCCCCCGGATCACCAAGCCACGAGGTGTCGCCAGCTGCCAGGAACGGCAGCAGCAGGAGCGCTCCACCACCGAATCCGACCGCCATCGCACCGAGCGGGTGGAAGCTGCGCATCATCTGTTTGGATCCGGCCGCATACACGGCATACGAGGCACCGGCACCGAGAGCAAGACCGACACCGGTGGCATCGACGGATCCCGAGGTCCCCACCATCAGATATACGCCGGTGATCGCAAGCGTGGTTGCCTTAACCCAGGAAACACCGACCCGTTCCCCGAGGACGATCCAACCCAACATGGCCGCCAGAATCGGGGCACTCCCGATGGCGACGACCGTTCCGACGGCCACGCCCGTCCTCGCCACCGCCGCAAAGAATGTGACCTGGTAGGCGGCGATGCCGAGAGCGCAGACCAGCGCGGCGATCCGGTTTCCTGGCGCAAAAGGCCGGAGACGGCGGGTTGCGAGGGCGATGATCACCAGCACGGCTCCTCCCACGAGTAGGCGGAGTGCGCCCACCGTCGCCGGGTTGGAGCTGTCGGGACCGAGTTGCTGGGCGGTTCCGGTGGTTCCCCACAGCAGGGCGGCCCCGACGACCAGCACGGGACCGGGAACTCGGGATGGCTTCAAAATGCGACTGGGGCGACGTACCAGAGGATCATCAGGAAGTGGAGCGTGCTTCCCGCGATCACCAGGATGTGGAAGACCTCGTGGTATGAGAAGATCCGCGGGAACAGGCGTGGCCGCTTGGCGGCGAACATGATCATTCCCGCGGTGTAGCAGGCTCCGCCCGCCAGGGTGAGAGCCACCGCAGCGGCGTCGAGTCGGCGAGCCAGTTCGAATATCGGTACCAGTGCTCCCCATCCCATGATCATCTGAAGAGTCATCGAAAGCC
>JBFJTO010000211.1:0-3325 GCA_041625295.1 Acidimicrobiia bacterium
AACGTCGTCACGACGATGTGGGCGGCGTCTGTTTCGAAGAAACGGCGCAGGGCCCTGCGTGTGTCCGACCGTCCAAATCCGTCGGTCCCCAGCGTCATGTAGGTCCCTGGGACCCATCTGCTGATCTGGTCCGGGACCGAGCGGATGAAGTCGGTCACGGCGACGGTGGGCCCACCGACGTCTCGCAACAACTCGGTGACAGTGGGAGTTCGGGGCGGGTCCTGGGGGTGCAGAACGTTCCACCGCTCGACAGCGAGGGCATCCCTCCGCAGTTCCTGGTACGACGTTGCCGACCACAGTTCGGCCCCGACGCCGTAATGCTCGGCAAGCTCGGCTTGGGCTTCTCTCGCAGCCAGATGGGCGGTTCCCGAAAAGAGGATCGCACTCGGCAGCAGCACCCCTTCCGGCCTCGGCGACCATTTGTAGAGCCCCCGGATGATTCCCTCATCGATACCGGGTGGTTTGGGAGGCTGGAGATAGTTCTCGTTGTAAGTGGTGAGGTAGTAGTACACGTCCTCGCCCTGGCCGTACATCCTTTGGATGCCGTGCTGGATGATCGTGCCGAGCTCGTACGCGAAGGCGGGGTCATATGACCGGCACGCGGGCACAACCGAGGCGAGGAGGAGGCTGTGCCCGTCCTGATGTTGAAGACCCTCGCCCTGGAGTGTGGTCCGTCCGGCGGTTGCGCCGAGGATGAAGCCTCGTGTCCTGGCGTCTGCCGCCGCCCAGAGAAGGTCGCCGACGCGCTGGAACCCGAACATCGAGTACAGGATGAAGAAGGGGACCATTGGGACGCCCCTCGTGGCGTAAGACGTTCCCGCAGCCATCCACGATGCCGTGGCCCCGGCTTCGGTGATCCCCTCCTCGAGAATCTGGCCGTCCTTGCTCTCGATGTAGGCGAGGAGCATGGCCGCATCGACGGACTCGTAGAGCTGGCCCCGAGACGCATAGATCTTCATCTCTCTGAACAGGGAGTCCATGCCGAACGTGCGCGCCTCGTCGGGGACGATCGGAACCACGCGGGGTCCGAACGTGTCGGTTCTGGAGAGGTTTCGGAGCAGCCGCGTGAATGCGCTGGTCGTCGATGCTTCGACCTTGTCTGATCCTGCGTAGATCTCCGTGAAGGCGGAATCGGGTGGAAGAGAGAGTGGTTTGCGATGTTGTGGCGATCGCGACGGCAGAGGTCCGTTGAGTCTCTCCCTCGACCGGACCAGGTATCGGTACTCGGGCGAGTCGGGTCCGGGGCGGAAGTAGGGCGGATCGTTCTCGCCTTCTAGTGCCTCGGCCGGAATCTCGGCCTCGAGGTGAAGCCGGGTCCGGAGATCGAGCAACTGCTTGTTGGTCAGTTCCTTGATCTGATGGGTGGCATTGCGCCCTTCGACATCGGGTCCGAGGGCCCATCCTTTGATCGTCTTGGCCAGGATCACCGTCGGCGCACCCGTTTGCTCGGCCGCGGCCTTGAACGCGGCGTACACCTTCGCGGTGTCGTGGCCACCCCGGCGCAGCTTCCAGATCTGGTCGTCGGTGAGATGGTCGACCATCGCCAGAGTGCGCGAGTCCTTTCCGAAAAACGCGCTGCGTACAAAGGCGCCGTCTTCGGCCTTGTAGCGCTGGTACTCCCCGTCGAGAGTGCTGCTCATGATCTCGACCAATGCGCCATCGACGTCCTGCTTGAGCAGGTCGTCCCACTTGGAGCCCCAGATGACTTTGAGCACGTTCCAACCCGCACCCCTGAACAACGCCTCGAGCTCCTGGATGATCTTGCCGTTGCCGCGTACCGGACCGTCGAGTCGCTGAAGGTTGCAGTTGATCACCCAGATCAGGTTGTCGAGACCTTCTCGACCCGCCAGCGAGATGGAGCCGAGGGTCTCGGGCTCATCGGTTTCCCCGTCTCCTATGAAGCACCAGACCTTGGACGCGGAGGTGTCGTCGATGCCTCGGTTCGAGAGGTACTTGTAAAACCGGGCTTGATAAATGGAGGTGAGCGGTCCCAGTCCCATCGAAACCGTCGGGTACTCCCAGAAGTCGGGCATCAGACGCGGGTGCGGGTATGACGAGAGCCCACCGCCGCCGATCTCCATTCTGAAGTTGTCGAGGTGGCTCTCTTCGAGCCGCCCTTCCAGGAATGCCCGGGCATATATTCCGGGAGCGGCGTGGCCCTGGATGTACACGGCATCCCCGGGATCGCCGCCATTCTTGCCCCTGAAGAAGTGATTGAACCCGACCTCGTACAGGAGGGCTGAAGAGGCGTATGTGGAGAGGTGTCCACCGATTCCCTTTTCGCGGTGGTTTGCCTTGATGACCATCACCGCGGCGTTCCAACGCAAGAACCGTCGTATGCGCTTCTCGATGACCTCGTCGCCGGGATAGGCCGGTTCGTCTTCGGGAGGAATGGTGTTTATGTAGGGCGTGGTGATGACACCGGGCGCGCCCAACGCGGTCTGGTGGGCTCGCTCGGCGAGTTTGGAGAGCAAGAATCTGCCACGAACAGAACCTCTTGCGGCCACGACCGCGTCCAGAGAGTCGATCCACTCCTTGGTCTCGGTTGGATCCACGTCATGGATTTGATCGACGAAGCCCGAAACGAGCTCGAGGTTTGGGTCGCCTGACATGCAGTCGGAGACTAACTAGCGCCCGAAGTTTTCGACGCGTGACAACCACTCGACAACGGCGGTGGTGAACGACTCGGGCGCCTCGATCTGGGGGACGTGGCCGACCCCCGGAAACACTTTCGTGTCCCAATCGGGGTGGCGACGGGACAGAGCTTCCATGGCGGCAGGTGAAACCAGCGGATCACGGTCCCCCCACATCAACAGTGTCGGCGTTTCGATGGTTTCGAACATGGAGTGGTATCGAGCCGGTCTCAGGACCCAACGTCGCGTTGATGCCGCAGACTCGATGAAGGCCCGCGAAGCCCATGGGAAATTGCGCCGGGTGGTGGCGAGATCCACCGCTTCGTCTATCACTGAGGGTGCGATCGATTCGAATCGGGCAGTGATAGACCCCAGAGCCATCTCGACCTGGCGGCGAGGTGTGAGCATGTGCCGATACAGGCCGGCCAACGCCGGACCGGTCCCGGGGAGAGATTGGGCCAGTATCCGCACGGCCATCGCGAGGTTCGGGGGAGGAGTCCTGCCGGGAAGCGGCGCTGCCGGATCCACCAGAACCATCGCATCGATCAAGTCCGGCCTGGCCCTGGTCGCCAGCATCGCCACCAAACCGCCCATCGAGTTGCCCACCAGCGTTGCCGGCGCATCCAGGTACTCGATCGCTCTGAAGACCGCCCCGACGTGCTCATCGAGATCGTGGTGATGGGCGGGGCCGC
>JBFJTO010000212.1:0-3284 GCA_041625295.1 Acidimicrobiia bacterium
CGTTCCGATCGATGGTTCCTCGCGGCGGGTCGGGCGTGGATTTGGTGATGCCCGCCAATTCCAATGCAGCCCGGTTGCCGACCGCGATATGGCCGCAGCGGCGCATCAGCAGAACCGGACGTTTGATCCTGGCGAGGTCTTCGCGGGTCGGGAGCCTTCCTTCAGCGAGGACGGCTTCGTCCAATCCGGTCCCGATCACCGCTTCGGAGTCGAGAAACCCGTCGACTATCGCATCGAAGTCGTGCGCCGTTTCCAGTCTCAGCGAATTGGCGATCGCCGCCAGAGCCACCGGGTGGATGTGGTGGTCTGTGAGGCCCGGAAACAGGGTGCCGGCAAATTCGACCACCTCATCGGCCAGTCCGACCAGCTGTGCGCCGACTCCGATCGCGGAGATGAAGCCGCCCTCGATCAGCAGACCGTCGCTTCCATCGGTTCCCCAGATGCTGTCGGCAACCAGAAGCCGCCTCAACGGAGAGCCTCGATCATCTCGCCGTGTATCGATCCGTTTGTTGCCAGCACCGTCGAGCTGCCCAGGATGTAGGGGCCACCCGAGAAGTCGGTGGTCACTCCACCAGCCTCGCTGAGGATCAAGATTCCCGCCGCCGCGTCCCAGGGACCCAATCCATACTCCCAATAGCCCTCGAACCGCCCGGAAGCCACCCAGCAGAAATCGAGGGTGGCCGCTCCAAACCGCCGGATCCCCTGAGCTCTGGCGAGCACGTTGCCAAGCGTCGCCGCATATTCCCGGGCACGCTGACGCCGGTCATAGGGAAAGCCGGTGACGACCAGTGATCTGCCGATGTCGGAGACGGATGAGACGTGGATCGGGTGCCCGTTGAGATGGGCACCGCCGCCCAGGGTGGCGTGGAACGTCTCGTTCCGATAGGGATCGACCACAACACCGACGGATGGTGACCCGTCTATCCACAGACCCACCGAGACCCCCACATGTGGGATCCCGTGGAGAAAGTTCACGGTTCCGTCCACCGGATCGACTATCCACACCCGTCCCGTGCTCCAATCGGCCCCGCCCGTCTCCTCGGCGAGCACCAGGTCATCGGGTCGGTTCTGGCCTATCAGGTCGAGAATGGCCGCCTCGGACGCGGCGTCCGTCTCGGTCACGGGATCCACGTCGCCTTTGTAGGAGACACTCCGGCCCGCGTGCCCGGCAGCACGAATCACGTTCGCTCCGGCGGTGGCGGCAGCGAGCGCGACGGCAAGATCATTCATGCCCGTCGACGCTAGCTGGCCACGGTGCGGGAACCTCGGGCGTGCCGCCATACAATCGCCGGTGTGCGGTCGTTCCTGATCTCCGTTGTCGCCGGTATGGCGTTGGTGCTCGCTTTCCCGCCGCGTGGCTGGGCACTGTTGGCCCCCGTCGCCATTGCGATGTTCCTCACCGCCGTCAGAAGCGCGTCCTCCCGCCGGGCGGCTCTGGCCGCTGGCGCCGGGTTCGGACTGGCGTTTTTCGGGTTGCTGTTTCCCTGGCTTGCCGAACTCGGGGTGATCGCCCTTATCCCTCTGGTGTTGCTACAGGCGGCTTACACGACGCTCTATGCGTGGTTTCTTCGTCGGTTCGAGTCGCCGCACGGCTGGTTCATTGCCGCGGTCGGTGGGTGGGGGCTCATGGAATTCGCCAGGGAGAGGTTCCCTTTTGGAGGTTTTCCCTGGGGGATGGCGGGATACCCCGTGGGCGAGTTCACCGCATCGCGAAATGCAGCCCAATGGATCGGTACTTCGGGGTGGTCGATCCTCATCGTGGCGATTGCTGCGGGGCTCGCTTTGGCAGTGGGCACCAAGAAGAACCTCTGGTATCCGGCGTCTGCGGCTGCGGCCGTTCTCGTCGTATCCGGACTGGGAATCCTGTTCCCGAACCCCCCGCACGGGCCCGCCATCCGGGTTGCCATCGTCCAGGGAAACACTCCCTGTCCGGGTTCGCACTGTTTCGACGAGAGGGCCCGCACTTATCAATCACATCTTCGATTGACCTCGGGTCTCGAGGCGGGAGCTTTCGATCTGGTGGTTTGGCCGGAAGGGTCCACCGGCGGATTCCAGTCGGACCCGATCAACAACCCCGAAGTGGCCGAGGCGATAGGTGGGCAGGCCCGGCGAATCGGAGCCGTGATCCTGGTCGGCGGTGATCGGCCGATCAGCGATACCGAGTGGATCAATGCCAACGTCGTGTTCGGACCCGACGGTGCGCTCGCCGGCGAGTACCGAAAGCGACATCCCGTTCCCTTCGGCGAGTACATCCCGGCGCGATCGCTCTTCGACCGGATCCCTGAGTTGGCGGCCGTCCCCAGGGACATGGTTCGCGGCCCCGGGGTGGTCCTCTTCGATCTCGATGGCGGAACGTTCGGTTCGGTGATCTCGTTCGAGAGTTCCTTTGCGCGATATGGCCGGGACACCGTGCACGCGGGCGCTGGACTTCTGGTGGTGGCTACCAACCAGGGGAGCTATCCGTATTCGGTGGCCAGTGATCAACTCATCGGCATGACCCGGATGCGCTCGGCCGAGCTTGGTGTCGACGTCGTCCACGCCGCGGTCACGGGTCGCTCCACGATCATCACCGACGGCGGTGTTGTCGGCCCCAGGACGCCTCTGGCGGAAGCCGCCGTCGTGACCGGCACGGTCCACATGCGGGAGGGAACGGCAACGCTGTACACGATGTGGGGGGATTGGCTGCAGATCCTCGCCGCGCTGTCGCTGTTGTTGCTGGCGACTCCGCGGCTTCGACTCCGCCCGTCTCTCGAAGGGCCGATCTCTTGACCATGTTCAACCCGATAGCCACCGAGCGCCTTCTGATCCGCCCGTTCGTGCCCGAGGACGTCCCCGGTCTGGCCGCCCGCCGCAGCGACCCCGATGTGTCCAAGTATCAGAATTGGCCACAGCCGTACACGATCGAACGGGCATCCCGCCTCGTGGAGGGTCTTGTTGCCATGGACGGTCCCGCCAACGATGACTGGTGGATGGCCGTTGTGGCAGACAAAGCGACCGGCGAGGTATTCGGAGACCTGGCCGTCGAGCTCACCTGGGAGGGAAGATCGGCCGAGTTGGGTTACAACTTCGATTGTCGTCACTGGGGAAAGGGATATGCCACCGAGGCGGTCAACGCTTTTGTGGGTTACCTGTTCGAGAGCCTTGGCATGACCAGGGTGTTCGGAATGCTCCACCCCGAAAATGTGGCTTCGGCGATGATCCTGGAACGGGCGGGGATGACCTTCGAGGGTCACACTCGCTCTTCCTACTGGGACGGCGACGAGTGCTCAGACGACTGGATCTAC
>JBFJTO010000213.1:0-3260 GCA_041625295.1 Acidimicrobiia bacterium
GATCTGCACCGATTCGAACCGCGGTGTTCCCAACACTGGTCACAGCGACGCGCCGTCCGCTCATAGCGACATCACCTCTATGAGGTTCTTCGCGGCGAGGTCCGGCGTGCCGTCGCTGACAGCGCCACGGCGGGCACCCGCCTCGTCCGAGACGAAACCGTGAAGTTCGATGACACCTTCTCTGTGGGTGCCAAACACGCCGAGTGCCGATCGGCAACCCGCACCGGTTCGAGCCAGAACGGCCCGCTCGGCCTCGACCGCCAACCGTGTGGCGGAATCGTCGAGCGCCTCGAGCAAGTCCGCGGCCCAGCTACCCGCTCCTGTTTCCACCGCCAGCGCCGCCTGTGCTGGTGCCGGAACCATTTCGCTCACAGGAAACCGATACGCCACCGATTCTCCGAGACCAAGCCGTCGCAAACCTGCCTCGGCTAGCACCACCGCCGCAAACTCTCCAGACGCCACCTTGGCGAGCCGGGTTTCGACATTTCCGCGTATGCCTCTGATGGCCAGATCGGGCCGCAGTAGCGCAAGCTGAGCCGAGCGCCGCGGGCTGCCGGTTCCAACCCTGGCTCCGCCAGGAAGGCGCTCGAGGTCGGACCCGCACAGAACATCCCAGGGAACCTCCCTCTTCGGATAGAACGCTGTGAGGCCCTCGGGGCCGTCGACGGGTAGGTCTTTGCATGAGTGAACCGCCACGTCAGCGACACCGTCGAGGACGGCCTGCTGCACGCCGCGTACGAAAGCACCCATTTCGGTCAGAGATGTCACTGACGACGTGACATCCCGATCGCCTGTGGTCACCACCTCGACGACTTCGATCACGAGCCCGGGATGAGCTTCCACAAGGCGGTCCGCGACCCAGCCGGTCTGTGAGAGGGCCAGGTTGGATCTCCGAGTGGCAATCCTCAGATCAGCCATCACCGAGCCCAAACGCAGATGCGATGACGCGAGTATTCGTGCCCGACTCGTCTCCGGACCGGAGATAGGAAACGGGGCTGGAGAGCAACGATCGCGCCACCGTGTGGGCTGCTTGCCGCAACACTGCGGGATCGTTGCCGTTTCCGAGCTTGGTTGCGAAGCGCTCCACGGCGCGTTCGACGACCTCATCGGCCGATCGCATGATCTCGGCGATGACCGGACCAACCGCCGAGTGGTCAACCATCTTGCGGTAGATGCCGGCCGCCTCGGATGCGACGAAGACGTCGGCATCGTGCTGGCGCGGCCTCCTCGCCGCCAGCCTGGCCAGGTCATCGATGCTCACATAGCTCACCTGTGCACCGGGGGGTGGATCGAAGTCGGGCGGCATCGCCATATCGACCAGGAGAAGCTTCTCGGTGCGGTTCGTGAGTGCCGCGGCAAAGGTCTCAGTGTCGACCAGACGCTTCTTGGCCGAAGTCGCGGATACCAGCGCCGGGAACTCTTCGATAGCCTGAACTGCCCGCTCGAAACCCCACACCTCGATTCCGGGAATCGCCACCTTCTCGGGTGAACGCGCCACCACCGTGATGGCGGGCGGCACTGGAAGTCTCGACAGTCCGTTGATCACCGAAGTAGCCATCACTCCCGACCCGAATACTGCCACTCGATCGGCAAGACCAATGACCTGGGCGGTAACCGCCGCCAACGAGCTGTGGGGAATGTCGGGCAGCAACTGTCGCGCCTGCTTGCCAACAGCCACCGCGCTCTCGATCAGCTTGATGAAGAGCCCACCCATCCCACCGGCATCCTCCGACGTGCGCAGGGCATGGCGGAACTGGGTGAGGATCTCCACCTCGCCGATCACGGGCGATTCCAGTCCCGCGGCGACGCGGTAGAGATGAAGCACGGCGTCTTCGTCATGGCGGACGACGCCGGCTCCGAAAACATCACCATCGAACAAGCTGCCGAGGACCTGTCTGAGCTGATCGGGACCGCCTTCGACGGCGACCTCGATCCTCAAACAGGTAGGCAGAACATACGCGCCGCCAAAGGCCTTCTGGCGACTCAAAGACTTGGCCAGCTGGGCCCGGACTGATTCTTTACAGTCGGGATAGGCAAAGCTGGCTGCCGAAATACGCACGCTTCTCCGTCCTTGAGACCGAGACTGAATTGTATGTGGCAGCGTGCCAACAGCCAGTCGGAAAGCACGTATCCGGAGCCAGCGAAGGGAGACGGGGAACGTCCTTCGCTTCGCCGGGTCAGCTCAGCCCACGCACCATCTCGGCAACCGTCTCGGCCCAGTCGGGTTCGGCGTTGACGCAGGGGATCAGAAGCATCTCCTCCCCACCGAGAGATGTCCATTGGGCACGCCCCCGGATACCGATCTCTTCGATGGTCTCCAGGCAATCGGCCGCAAAAGACGGCGTGAAAACCGCCAACCGGCGGACGCCGCTGTCAAACAACACCGGGAGCACCTTGTCGGTGTAGGGCTCGATCCACTTCTGTCCGGCCAGCCGAGATTGAAAGGAGGTGGAAAACGATCCCGGCTCCAGCCCCAACACGGCGGCCAGTCCTGTGGTCGTGGCATGGCACTGAGCCCGGTAACAGAACCGGTTGCTATCACCTATCTCGGCGCAGCATTGGGCGGACGCGAGACACCATTCTCCGCTCGGATCGCCCTGGCGGATCTGCTTTTCAGGAAGACCGTGATAGCTGAAGAGGATGTGGTCGGGCCGAAACTCGTCGAGAAGCGGCCTGGCCACAGCTGCGGAGGCGGCCAGGAACCCGGGATCGTCGTAGAAAGGCCCGAGCACCATCGCCTCGGGAATGTGCACCATGCCGGCAACCAGACCCAGGGTCTTCTCGACGGCCGATCCGCCCGAAGCCGAGGCGTACTGGGGAAACATCGGAAGAACGACGATCCGACTGGCACCCGACAGCCTCTTCAGAGCCGACTCGATCGACGGATTCCCGTAACGCATGCCGAACACGACTGAGTGACCTTCACCGAGGAGAGCCTGAACGGCCCCGGCGAGGGCGGCGGTGTGGATGATCAGTGGGGACCCGTCCTCGGTCCAGATCTTTCGATATGCGGCCGCGGAGCGACGGGGGCGAAACGGAAGAATCACCGCATTGAGAAGCAGGGCCCGCAAAGGGGCCGCCATATCCAGAACTCGAGGATCCGAGAGAAACTCCCGTAGATAGCGGCGAACGTCGGAGACGCTGGGCGAGTCCGCGGTACCCAACTGAAGAAGCAGGACTCCGGTCTTTGCCGACATGGGAGAGCAAGTTATCGGTCCAGGGGCCAAACCCGAAACCAATGAGCAGGGCGCCGCCGAGGC
>JBFJTO010000214.1:0-3248 GCA_041625295.1 Acidimicrobiia bacterium
CGGCGCCAGATTGTCACAAGGCGCACTGCCGGTGGCACCCCGGCCGGCGGTCCAGGCGACCGCCGCCGTGAGGGCGGCACTGGCCATCGGCGGACTTCTGATCCTGGTGGTTCTGGTGTCGCTTCTCTTCAACCTCTTCGGCGGAGGCGGAACCACTCCAACCACGACCATCGACGTTGCAGCCACAACCACGACAACCGTGCCGGTTGCGGGCCCCATTGCCATTCTCCGCGCCGAGTGCTCCGTCGAAGGTTTGAGCGGCTTCGATTGCCGCAACCTGATCGACTCAGGTGACGGCGAATACCAGTTCAACTGGGAGAAGCTCGCCAGCGACCAAGAAGTGAAGATCCGGCTGATCTTTGCGGAGCCGATGGTGGTCCAAAAGCTCCTGTGGGAAAACCTTCCGGAAGGAAACCGGTTCTTCCAGAACTACCGACCCAAGGGTCTGCGAGTGAGTGACGGATCAGCCACCGGAATCGCCTTTCCGATCGAACTCGAAGACCGGCCCGGGAGCCAGGTCAAGGATTACGTCAGCTTCTCGACCCTCGAGGTGCAGATCGTCGTGGATACCGTTTACCCGGCGCAAGAGAGGGAGGGAAAGCTGTTCACGGAACTTGCGGTCAAAGGCATACAGGTGATCGGATATCCAGCCCCGATAGAGGCGCCCACCACGACAACCACTGCGCCGCCCAAGTAGCAAGCACTCGCCTCCTGGACCCCTCCTCCCCTCCGTGGAGGACAAACAAAGCCCCTACCCGACGAGTCACGGCCGGAGCGTCATGGGCAGCCGCCGGACCCCGCGAAACACCAATGACGGGGTGCGCGGCAGGTCAGACCCATTCACCTCGAACTCGGAGACCATCTCCGAAAAGACCTGGATGGCCACGTCCAGCTCCACCTTGGCGAGCGGAGCCCCGACGCAGTAGTGAATGCCTCCGCCAAACGAGACATGGGGATTCTCCAGCCGGGCGAGATCGAGCCGACCGGGATCTTCGAACGCAGCATCGTCGTGGTTGGCCGATCCGAACAACAACCCGACCTTGGAACCCCGGGCAAGCCGGTTTCCCTCCCACTCCACGTCCTCCAGCACCCACCTCTCAAACATCTGCAGAGGCGTGTCGAATCTGAGCAACTCGTCGACCGCGGTGGACACTGCACCTGATCGAAGCAAGGAGTACTGATCGGGATTGTCTGCGAGCGCAAGCAGCGAGTTACCGATCGCCTGGACCGTTGCCTCGTGACCGGCGTTGAGAGTCAGGATCGCCGTTGCGATCAGCTCATCATCGCTGAGACGGTCGCCATCGATCTCTGCGGCCAACAACGAAGAGACCAGATCGTCTCCGGGGTTTCGCCTCCTTTGGGCCAGAAGGCCGCTCACGTATTCGACGAATTCCTTGGTGGCCAGTTCCGCCGCCGCCCCCTCTTCGATCGTGCATGCCTGATCAAAGGGTCTGACCATGGCATGGGACCATCCGACGAGCCGGGGTTGGTCATCGGGAGGTATCGCCAAGAGTTCTGAGATCATCGTCAGTGGGAGCGGAGTCGCGTATTCGGCGATCGCATCGAACTTGCCGGTCTCGAGCGCGACGTCCAGACAATCCCGGGCGGTGGAGACAAGACGATTCCGGTAGCTCTCCGATGCCCTTCGGGTGAAAGCCCACTGCACGAGACGACGTATCCGGGTGTGTCGCGGAGGTTCCAGGTCGATGAATGAGTCCCGTGTCATCGCAGTCCATGTCGGATATCGGGATGGGTAGATCCGCTCGTACACCTCGCGATCCACATGTGCGACGGCCGAAGCGTGCCGGACATCCCTTCCGAACCGCCGATCGCGCAATATCGCCGCCACGTCGGCATGCCTCGCGAAGAAGGTGAGGCCCCATACGTCGTCGTGGAAGATCGGCGATTCTCTTCTCAGCCGGGCGTAGGTTGGATACGGGTCGGCCACGACGTCCGGGGCGTACGGATCGAAGCCCGTCAGTGCTCGCCCTTGCTCCACGGCCTGCCATCGGCAGCAGGCATCCTGAGACGCTGCGTGGCAAACAGCAACACGATCAGAACCGCCAGGTGAGGCGTGATCTTGGGCAGTTGGTCGGGCACACCGCTGGTGTTGAAATACCAGAGGCCGACCAGGGCTCCCACCACAACGAGGATTCCCGCCGAGCGGTAATCGCGTTTGACGATCTTCATGATCACCAGCAAGGCGATGGCAAGCGTGACCAGGAGTAACAGGGCGTGAGCTGCCTTGGGGTCGCGCAGGCGGAGAGTTTCCGTGAACCCGAAGAGGAGGGAGCCGAGTGCGGTCCCGACGGGGCGCCAGTTTCCGAAGATCATCGTCGCCAAACCGATGAATCCCTTACCGAGCGTCTGGCCTTCCTTGTAGAGGCCCGACAACTGGATCGAGAGGAAACCACCGCCGAGACCGGCGAAGACACCCGAAATGACGACCCCGTAGTACTTGTAGAGATAGACGTTCACGCCCAACGAATCGGCGGCATCGGGATGCTCTCCGGCACTCCGGAGACGAAGGCCGAACCGGGTTCGCCACAGGAGCCAGGAAGCAAAAGGCACCAGAAGAACAACGAGCAGGGTCAGGTAGGACATGTTGCTCACCACACCCCTGAGAATCCCGGCCAGGTCGGAGACGATGATGATGTTCCAGCGGTCGATGGTCCCCAGGAAGTCGGGGCTGTGCCATCCGAAGATCTCGCCCCCTGCCAGGAAGGGAAGGTTGAATGTCTCGACGCCCCGGATGGTCGGGGACTGGGTGATGGATCCACCTCGATCGTTGAAGTTGATGTCCGCCAGAAACCGTGTGACGCCCGGCGCCATCAGGTTGATGGCTACACCCGCGATGATGTGATCGACGCGAAAACTGACAGTCGCCACCGCCAGGATCAGCCCACCCACGCCGCCGGCGATGCCTGCAAATACCATGCCCCACCAGGGACCGAGAATCATCGTTCCGAATGCGCCGAACCAGGTGCCGAGGACCATCATCCCTTCGAGACCGATGTTCACGATCCCGGCGCGTTCTGAGAAGATGCCGCCAAGTCCGGCCATGAAGATGGGAACCGACCAGGCCAGGGCGATCGACCACGTTCCGCTCGACGTCGTCATTGCCGAACCACGAGTCGACCATGCTGGCGGGCGTGCGGGCGGCGGGACGCAGGTGCGTGTACGTCCAGCGCTCGTCGATCACCGCGAAGCCGTCGTGCACGGCGGCGGTGGCGAAGGCGATGTCGCGC
>JBFJTO010000215.1:0-3242 GCA_041625295.1 Acidimicrobiia bacterium
GACGCCCGAATCGCCGCATTCGTCTGTTCGATACTTCGCAGTTCGCTGGAGCTGAAGATGGCCGGCCATCTCGATTTCATGTCGATGTTCGTCACCCATCCGATCTGCGATGCCGCCCGTCACTGCGGTGGCGTGTGGACCCGCAACTTCGACGATGTCAATTCTCAGATCCTCTACTACCCCCACAACCCGACCTCTGCTTTTGCTCACGACTACCTGGTTGGCGAATACCGGCGCATCGCATCATCCATCGAGGAGCTCACAGGACACAAGATCACCGCACAGGCGTTGGGGGAGTCGATCGACGTGTTCAACGAGAACCGTCGCCACCTTCGCGAGCTCTACAGAATCAAGCGCGACACACCGTGGTTGATCTCGACGGTTGAGGCGTACTCCCTGACCAGGGCCGCTGGTTTGATGCCTAGGGAGGAGCACAACCTGCTCTTGCGCAAGGCGCTTCCGCTGATCGAGAGTCGCAGTGCCAAGCCACAGGACCGGATCCGGGTCGTGTTCGAGGGAGGTTTCTGCGAACAGCCAGCCATCGACATGCTGGCCGTGATCCAGGACGCTTGCTACATCGTGGACGACGATTTGATGATCGGTTTGAGGTGGATAACGGAAGACGTAGTGGCAGGCGACGATCCGCTGGATGCCCTCGCCACGGCCTATTTCGAGTCGTCGTCGTACAGCCCCGTTCAGCGCGACGAGCGCAAACCCAAAGAGAAGATGCTTCTAGAGCGGATCCGGGGTGCCAACGCAGAAGCGGCCATCGTCGGCGCCGCCAAGATGTGCGAGCCCGGGCTTGAGGAGCAGGTGGGTTACAGCCGGGCTCTCGACGAGGAGGGGATACCCCACCTGGTCATGGAGTTCGAAGAAAAGATGAACGTATTCGAGCAGGTGCGGATGGAGGTCGAAACCTTCGCCGAGTCGCTGCTCTTCGAGTTCGCCTAGGAGGATCCGGTGACCGAAAACAAGAAAGCCTTGGCCGGGACCACCAGGCTGATGAGCCGGGAAATGATGGGATCTTGGTGGCAGAGCCTCACCGACGCCGACGCCGAGGGCCGCCCTGTGGCCAACGTGTTCGTGATGGGCTCCATCGCTGAGATCCTGCGCACCTTCGACCTCCCGATGAGCTTTCCGGAGGTGGCTGCCCTTCAGACCGCGGTGAGGGGCCGTTCGATGGAGTATCTGCTTGCTGCCGAGGACTACGGGTACTCACCGGACATCTGCGGTTACGTCAAAGTCGACACCGGCCTCCACATCTCGGGACGCAACCACCCTCAGGGCAAGCTTCCCGAGCCTGCGATCGTCGTTGCAACCAACATGTGCAACACATACATCAAGTGGGCCGAGATCTGGGAGCGCATGTATGGGTGCCCGGTCTTCGTGCTCGACCTGCCCGGATGGAGGGGCAGCGACTTCCATTACGGTCTGGATGGGGCCACATTCGAGAGCGACCGCTGCTATGTGGAGGGCCAGCTCGGTGAGCTGATAACGGTGTGCGAGCAGGTGACCGGCACCAAGTTCGACGTGGACAAGCTGCGCGACATCATGCTCGAGGTCAACCGGATGTCAGAGTTGTATCAGGAGATCCTCACCCTCAACGAGAATCGTCCAGCACCTTTCAACGCAGTCACAGAGGGCATCAACTACATGGGTATCGCCAATGCCTTCCGTGGTGCACCCGAAGGCAACCTGTTCATGGAAACGGTTCTGGCGGAACTGAAGGAGCGGGTCGCAGATGGCAAGGGTGCCGTCGCCGAGGAGAAGTTCCGGCTCATGCTCGTCGGGACCGCTTGTTATTCGAACTTCCGGGACTTCAACGGTCTCTTCGAGCAGTGGGGTGGGACATTCGTCGCCAGCGAGTACATGAGCTACGCCGGGGGTGGGATCGATCGGGGCATTCACTACGACGTGTCCAGACCACTGGAGTCCCTCGCCGAGCAGATCCTGCTCACGGCACAACCTTCGATGAGCGGGATCTTCCACTCGCACGACTGGCTTGCCAAACAGTTCGAGAGGTATTCGGTGGACGGGATCTGTTTCCACGGCGTCAAGTCTTGCCGAACCACTTCGACAGGCCTTCCCGACACGAGGGAGTGGCTGTTCAAGAACATGGACATCCCCGGGCTGTTCATCCAGTCAGATCTGGTCGATTCCCGGTTGTGGGCCGAAGCGCAGTTGAAAAACCGAGTTGACGCGTTCTTCGAGTCGCTCGAAAGCCGGCGCGTGCTGGCAGGGAGGTAAGCGATGCTGGTAGCGGGCGTTGACGTAGGTTCGACCCAGACCAAGGCCGTGATCATCGATTCCGATCGACAGATCGTCGGTCGCGGTCTCACCATGACCGGTGCCAAACTCTCCGAAGCGGGCGACTACGCATTCAGTGTCGCCCTCGAGGAGGCAGGCGCTTCCCGAGCAGATGTCGCCTCCGTGATCGGAACCGGGTATGGCCGCTTCCGGGTCGACTTCGGCGAGACCCAGGTGACCGAGATCTCCTGTCATGCCCGTGGGGCGGTCTTCCTCTTCCCAAAAACCCACAGCGTCCTCGACGTCGGTGGCCAGGACACCAAGGCGATCAAGGTGGGGAGCGCCGGTGAAGTCCTCGACTTCTGCATGAACGACAAGTGCGCGGCGGGCACCGGCCGGTTCCTGGGGGCCGCTTCAGACGCCCTGGAAACCCCGCTGGGAGACCTGGGGGCTTTGGCGTTGACCGGCCGTCATCCGGTGAAGATGACCACCACCTGCACCGTTTTTGCCGAGTCCGAGATCCTCGGTTGGATGGCGAGAGGACGGAAAATCGAAGACGTTCTGATGGGCGTTCACACCGCGATCGCCTCCCGCTCGGTGTCGTTGCTCCGCCGTGTCGGAGTCGAGCCTGAGATCACCTTCACCGGTGGTGTGTCCCGAAACACCGCGATGGTCAAGTTGATCGAAGACATGACCGGTTCACCTGTGAACGTGAGTGAGGAGTCCCAGTTCTGCGGCGCGCTCGGTGCAAGCTTGTTCGCTCTCGATCGGGTCCTGGCCAGTGCCGTCACGGAAGGTGGTGCGTCATGAACCTCATCTCGGGCATCGATCTCGGCTCCACCTACACCAAATTCATCGCCATCGACGAAAGTGGCGCTGTCGTGGCCCGGGCTACCAGGCCGACGGGTTTCAACTTTCCCAAGGCGGCCGAGCAGGTCACGGTCAACGCCTTGAAAGAGGTTGGTCTCGAAGCTGGAGATGTGGACTATCTGGCC
>JBFJTO010000216.1:0-3231 GCA_041625295.1 Acidimicrobiia bacterium
TCGACGAGCCGGCGACGCCTTTCAAACCCATGCCAACCGACTCCCCGGGATTCATGACCCGCCCCGAGGCTATCGATCGATATATGCAGCTGTCGGGACGAGACACCGCCAACGTCACGTGGTACGTGGTATTCGGCACGTACAAGCTCGCCGTGGTGCTCCAACAGATCTTCATCCGGTGGCACCGGGGACAGACAGCCGACCGCCGTTTTTCCGTGCTTGGCGACGGTGCATCGCAGCTCATGGATCTCGCCTCGCTCCGGAGGGCCTGAGATCACCATGAATGAATACCATGTGAAGCCAATGACCCTCGAACCCACCGACCGATATCTCAGTCTGATCACCTTCCGCCGTTCGGGCGAAGAGGTCGCCACCCCGATGTGGTTCGCAGCTTCCGGATCACAGATATTCGTCGGCACTTTCCCGGAGACCGGAAAAGTGAAACGACTGAGGGCCAACACTTCGGTGAAGGTGGCGCCATGCAACTTCCGGGGCTTGGTTTCGGGTCCATATGTCCCCGCCATCGCAACGATCCTCACCGGCGATGAAGCCGAGACGGCAACGCAGGCGCTGGCCGAGAAGTACGGATGGCAATGGCGCCTGTTCGGTCGTCAGATCGAGCTCTACATGAGCATCGAAACTGCCTGAAAGAAGGCGGGGTGGGGGCGCCGCCGTCCGGGTCTGAAGATCGCCTTTCGGCGAATAGTCAACACTTCGGACGTGGCCACAGGAGGGGATGCGAAGCCACCGAGTGCCGCCGGCATTTCTACCATTGGGCCCAGTAGGGCGGTGCGCCCCCACCACCGGCCTCAAGTCTACCCCAAGACCGGGTATCCGAAATCACCGCGAGCGCACCCCGGCTCCGTGATCAGCGTGTAGCTTGGCCATTCTTTCGGCCACGAAAGGAGTACTCGAAAGTGCACATGAGTGATGACTACCCGCTGTTGATGTCCACCCTCTATGACCATGGCGTTCGCCACCACCCAGAGCGGGTGATCGTCTCCAGAGAGCACGACCGTTCGATCGTACGCGCCACCTACGCAGAGACCGACAACCGGGTGCGTCGCCTTGCCACCGCCCTGAAGACTCGTCTCGGCATGGAACCAGGCCAGCCGATAGGCACGTTTGCCTGGAACAACCGCAGGCATCACGAGTTGTACTGGGCGACCGCAAACACCGGCGTGATCTGCCACACACTCAACATCAGGCTGTACGCCGAGCAGCTCGAATACATCGTCAACCACGCCGGTGACCGGGCGATCTTCGTCGATCCCGACCTGGTTCCACTCGTCCACGCGATCGCGGGAAAGCTCGGGACGGTGGAGCATTTCATCGTCATGGGCGATTCGGCCGACGACGCCGGACTTCCCGGCGCCATCGCCTACGAGGAACTGATCGATGGCGTGGAACCACATGGCGCCTGGCCCGAGATCGACGAACGCTCGCCCCTCATGTATTGCTACACATCGGGTACCACGGGCAACCCAAAAGGGGTGGCCTACACCCAGCGGTCGACATATCTGCACACTCTCAGCAACCTGGCGAACGTGCCGCTCAATTCGTCCGACAACATCCTTCCGGTTGTCCCGATGTTTCATGCCGCAGCCTGGGGTTATCCCTTCCAAGCCGTTCCCATGGGGGCCAAGCTGACCTATCCCGGACCGGATCTGAGTCCCACCGGTTTGGTCCCGCTGCTGCAAGAAGAAGAGGTGACCTTTTCGGCCGGCGTCCCCACCGTGTGGCTGGGCATCCAGCAATACCTGATCGACCACCCCGAGGCGGACATGTCGTCGATTCGGGCATTCCTATGCGGAGGCTCGGCAGTCCCGAGAGCCATGATCGACTGGTATTGGCGCGAGCGCGGCATCAAGGTGATCCAGGGATGGGGCATGACCGAGACCAACCCGGTGGCGTCGGTAGCTCTGCTCAAGCCCGAGATGGAGACCTGGGATTGGGACCGGCAGCTGGACATCCTGGAGACCGCCGGGCGGTTGGTCCCCGGACTGAAAGCCAAGATCGTCGATGAGACCGGAGCCGAGCTTCCTCACGACGGGGAAGCGTTTGGCGAGCTTCTCATCAAGGGCCCATGGATTGCCGCCGAGTACCTCCGGGACCCCCGGAGTTCGCAGTCGTTCACCGAAGGGTGGTTGCGAACCGGCGACGTCTGCAAGATCAGTCCGGATGGCTACATCCGCATCACCGATAGAGCCAAAGACGTCATCAAATCGGGCGGGGAGTGGATTTCATCGCTCGACCTGGAAAACGCGTTGATGGCCCACCCTGCCGTGGCGGAAGCGACCGTCGTGGGACTCCCCCACCCCAAATGGCAGGAGAGGCCGGTGGCCTTCGTGGTTCTGCGGCCGGGAAGTGACGTGCTCGCTCGAGAACTTCTCGACTTCCTCCGGGCCCGCGTCGCCAAGTGGTGGTTGCCGGATCGATTCGTCTTCATCGACGAGATCCCCAAGACGGGAACCGGCAAGTTCGACAAGAAGGTCGTCCGCACACTCCCCGCGGCCCTCGAAGTTCAGGAAGACTGGACGGAGTGACCCCCGGGAGCTCGCCGTCAGAGCATCTTCAGGGTCGATGGCGAAGCGATGCCGAGTTGATACAGAAACGGAGACCTGTCGGGTCGGGGCCGTCCTCGAACACGTGACCGAGATGCGCTCCGCACTCCTGGCACTCGACCTCCGTGCGAATCATCGAGTGGCTCGAGTCCGTTGCCGTCGAAACAGACTCCGGCGTGAGGGGTTCGAAGAAACTGGGCCACCCGGAACCCGAGTCGTATTTCGTCTTGGCCGAGAACAGCGCCGCGCCGCACACAACGCACTCATACGTGCCGTCGAGTTTGGAGTCCCAATACTCGCCAGTGAAAGGCGGCTCGGTGCCGGCTTCCTGGGTCACGTGATACTGCATCGGCGTGAGTCGCTGCTTCATCGAATCTGACATGACCCGAGAATACCGGCCGGCACTCTCTACAGATCCTTCCTCTACCGAGGAAACCGGCTGCTGACTTCGGCGGTCACCACACCGACACCAAGCGAGAGCAGAGCTGCCAGAGAAACGATCACACCCAAATCCAGGTTCGCCAGCATGCTGGGCATCCCACCACGCTACGCCATCCGGCGCTTGGATGCCCAGTCGATCACGATGATCTCGCACGGTCGAGGAATGATGTCTGATCCACACATCCGCGCCACCAGCCTGACCACCCCGCCGTGGCTGAACACCAGA
>JBFJTO010000217.1:0-3218 GCA_041625295.1 Acidimicrobiia bacterium
ACCTGAGGGTTTGCTGGGGATGCGGCACGAGGTCACGAAGCCTTGAGACGCCGATGCTCGACGATCACGAGGGTGGCGCTCAGGACAATCACCCACAGCAGCATGAGGAGGAACGGCAGGACGGCGATCTCCCAGTCGAAGTCGAGGTTGACGGTCGCCATCGCGGCGCTACCGAGAGCGATGCCCGGCCACGACGTCCACCTTGCTACCAGACCTGCCCTTCTGAGCGATGCCGCCGCCGCGACTACGAACAGACCGAAGGTGAAGAAAGTTATCCGGAACCCCACCGCCCCGATGTCGTCGAGCGTCTGGTCCAGTTGGGATCCCAGCTCTCCGGAACGCAGCGTCGCGGTCACGAGCCATGGAGCACTCGTTGATAGTTTGACGGCGAGGGTGGCAATACCACCTGTGAGTGCGACGGCGGGCAGCCACGATGAGTCCGCCCTCGAAAGGGTCGTGTACAGATAGGCAATAAAGACAGTGAGAAAAACAAATCCGGCCCACTCGAGGCCGGCCCCCAGTCGAAAGCTCCACGGGTCTGCGTCGAAGCTCGCTCCCGAGTTGATCGAGTTCCCCACAAGAGCCAGGACGACGTATGTCGCCCCGGCAGCGGCCCCGAACCGCCCCCACTCTTGCCCTTTGTCTCGGGCTCCGGCAACGAATGCCGGTGTTGTATGGGTGTGTACTTGCTGCACGACCGACCCTCCTCTGGCGTGGTGTTGGCCTCGGGCGCCAATCTCGAGAATCCAACGTATGCCACGACGGGTCGGCTGTCGTCGGCCACAAGGGCGAAACGCTCCTGCCCGGAAAGGCTGATTGGCGGCATCGACTCTTGGGCGGAAGGTGGAGCCGGAACCTCGGTTTTTCCGCCTTCTGGATGAGGTGTGAAGAGCCCGTGCAGGGGTAGCGTCGTTGTCATGAATCTGACGGGCTTCTGGAGGGGGCTCGATCGAGCTCTTGATCCTTTCTTGGCGGGGGTGCTTTTAGTGGTCGGCCTGGCCGACATCTGGGTGTTCGCACCCAGCGACTTCTTCACCCTCGATGGGTCGCCGATCCCGAACACCCTGTTGATGGTGCTCGTGTGTGTGCCTCTGGTGTGGCGCCGCAAGTCGCCGTTGTCAGTGACTGCGATCGTGGTGGCATCCTCCTACGTCTGGGTTGTGGTTTCGGGGGACCTGCGCCAGCCTCCACCTTTCGAAGCGTTCCTCTCACTGGTGTTCGTAAGCTACACCCTGGGGTCGCGGCTCGGAGGAAGGAGGCTGCTCGTCGGTTTGGGGACGATGCTCTTCGGTTTTGTCGCCGACGTCGCGTTGTTCCGTGCGGGAAAACCTGCCGGAGACACTTTCCCGGCATGGGTCTTCTTCGCCCTTGCCTTCGCAGCGGGGCGAATCGTTCACAGCCAGCGGAGCCTGGCGGCGGAGCTGGCCCAGCGCGCCTCGGAGCTCGAAATAGAGCGGGAGGAGAGGGCGCGAATGGAGGTGGCAGTCGAACGTGCCCGGATCGCAAGGGAGCTGCATGACGTTGTCACCCACAACGTCAGCTTGATGGTCATTCAAGCGTCGGTGGAGCGCCGGATGTTGAGTCCCGGATCGGAGTCAGCCGAGGTTCTCGCCTCCATCGAAGAGACGGGCCGCCAGACTTTGGGTGAACTCCGCCGCGTCCTGGGCTTTCTCCGAGCCAACGATGACCGGGCGCCTCTGAGTCCCCAGCCGAGTATCGCTGCTCTTCCGGAACTCTTCGAGGGCGTAGGTATCGCTGGTCTCCCTGTGGAGTTCGTCGTCGCGGGAACCCAAGAGCCCCTGGCCGCAGGCATAGAGATGTGCGCATTCCGGGTGATCCAGGAGGCGCTGACCAATACGCTCCGCCATGCGCGAGCTACGTCGGCCCGGGTGCGGCTGGAATACCGATCCGGCGTCCTCGAACTCGAGGTGACCGACGACGGGAGCGGTTCCGCGGCGGCGGCACGCTTCGGCCGCGGTCTCGATGGCATGCGTGAGCGCGTCGAGCTCTACGGAGGGGAACTGGAGGCGGGGATGCGGAGTGAGAGTCCGGGGTTTCGAGTCCTTGCGCGGCTTCCCACGTGCGACGAGCGGCAATGACGATTCGGGTTGTCATTGTCGACGACCACACCCTGGTCCGCGAAGGATTCAGGCGACTCCTCGAGTCGGAGCCCGACATCGACGTGGTCGCCGAGGCGGGCGATGGTGTTCGGGCGGTCGCAGAGGCCCAAGCCAAGAGGCCCGATGTGGTTCTCATGGACATCCGCATGCCGGCCCTCGACGGCATCGAGGCCACGCGGCGCATCACCGCTCACGACCCCGACATCCGCGTGGTGATACTCACCACATATGATCTCGACGAGTACGTGTACGACGCCATCCGGGCCGGTGCGAGCGGATTCCTCCTCAAAGACAGTCCGCCGGAGCGGCTCATCGAAGCGGTGCACGTGGTGGCAGCCGGCGCGGCCATGCTCTCCCCGAAGGTCACGCGCCGTCTCATCGAAGAGTTCGCGCAACGCCCGACCCGCCAGGCTTCTCGTGAGTTCGAGACTCTGACCGGACGGGAGCGCGATGTCCTGGGATGTCTGGTGCTGGGACAATCCAACGGCGAGATCGCCGACGAGCTGTTCGTGAGCACCGCAACTGTCAAGTCACACGTGGGCAGTCTTCTGATGAAGCTGGGGCTGCGAGACCGGGTGCAGGCGGTCATCTACGCCTATGAGCACGGGCTTGTGGAGCCTCTGGGGCCAGCGGAGTAGGGCCCGCACCCGGGAAGGGGGCGAAAGCGTCAGAGTTCGGCTATCGATCCTCGGGAAGAGCGTCTTGATTTGGCCTACCAATTGGTATTCGGTGGTCTTGGCCGCTTCGGTGTCCGTCCGGCTTCGTATTAGCGCCCACGCGACGCCCAGTCCACCAACCAATATCGCAAAACCAAGAAACAGGATGGCTGAATCCATATAGTTTGCTCCCTTCAACCGTCTGGCATCGTACAACTGTGCATTTGCCGGGGAGCGGAGATCGAAGCGCCACCGGGTCTAAGGAATGGCCAGCGAAGCCGCCGACTTTGCGCTTCGGTGGCCGATCGACAATTGAGTGAAGGTTTCACGCTTGGGCGGGTATTACGACATCGAGTTTCACGGACACGTCGTACGAGTGCCTCAAGGATCTCCCGACCCTTCTTACTTTGAGGTGCGGTACTGGCCTGTGAACTCCTGTCCT
>JBFJTO010000218.1:0-3218 GCA_041625295.1 Acidimicrobiia bacterium
GCAGAGGTCACTGGTTCGATCCCGGTAGCGCCCACCACCCGAAACCCCCGGTAGACAAGGTGTGGTTTGCCATCTTTGGCAATGCGGGAAGGTCGCTTGGTGCGTGCATGGTGCGCGATACATGGTCAGGAGTGTTCTGCGTAGCGGGGCCAAGCGGTTGCTCTCACGGCGTGATGCCGCGGGCCGGCAGAGGTCGCTCAAGTCACCCAGAAAGGGCCCGGTGTACCGTGTGCACGGTCCGATGAAAGGGGTGTCCAGTCATGTGGATGGAGTGTTTCGCTGGTGACGCCAGGATCGAAGCCGACGATGTCGACACGATCGCCGAACGGTTCGTCCAGCATGCCGCCGACGGCCACGATTGGTCTTATCCGGAACAGGCGCTACGCAACTACGCCCGCAACTACGTCGAGGCGAACCAGCGCCTCACCGGAAGCACCGAGCGGATCGTCGAGATCGCTGAGGTGACCGTCCATCCGGTTACGGAAGATCGCATCGACGACTGGCTCGGGTTCTTCGACCACGACGCTTTCGCCGGGAACCCGGACTGGGCCTCCTGCTATTGCCTCGAGCCCCACGTCTCTGCCACCGCCGAGTTCGAGCGTTCGTGGCGGGACACCCGGGCGATGATGATCGAGCGGCTCCGTGGAGGGCGCACTTTCGGGTATCTCGCATATGTCGACGGCCGGCCGGCCGGTTGGGTCAACGCCTCAACTCGGTCCGACTACGAGCTTTTCCGCCTGGTCGATCCCGATGGGCCCGACCCAGGTTCGGTGGTCGGCATCTCGTGCTTCGTGGTGGCCCCGCCCTACCGCCGGCATGGGATCGCCTCCATGCTTCTCGACCGGGTGATCGCAGATGCCGCCGGCAGGGGAGCCCGCTGGGTGGAGGGCTACCCCCGGAACGCTCCCGAGGAAGGCGACCCCGGTCACTTTCGCGGACCGCGCCGCCTCTACGACGATCGGGGGTTCCAGGCCGCGGAGGAGCGGGAGCGCGACACGGTGATGCGCCGCGTGGTGGGACCGGGCTGACTCGTGGAGCATGAACGCCATCTCCTGGAAGGGACCTTCGAACGGCTCTGTAGTGGTCGAGGCGGAAGCGGTCGTCGAAGTTTCCGCGCGGCTCGTAGATGTGGGTTGAGACCTAGAGGTGTCGGTCGTCGCCTGATCCACCACTGTCGTCGTCGCGGTGTCGGAGGATCCACAGGATGTCAGAACAAGAGCTAACGCGCCGAAAACTGCAGCGACCTTCATGGTCGGCTCCCTTTCAGAAGTGCGAATGGGCAATCACCCATAAGACGGTAGGCGACCCACAGAGTTCTCAAATGACCTTCAGAGAACATCAAATCGGGCGCCATCACGATCATTCCGTCGAGTGCGCTGGATCCTCAAATCTGCGAGCGGGTCGGTCAGCGTGGTCGGTAAATATCTGCCCGATGGTCGATATGGATGACTCGAACTGTCCGGCTTGCTTGGTTTATCTCGTAGACGATGAGATAGGCCCCAACTCTTGCAGAGTGAAGTCCTACTAGCTCGCCTCGTAGTGGTTTGCCGACCCGGTGTGGGTTTTCGAGTAGGGGACCGACGAGGTAGTCCAAGACTGCGAGGGCAATCTTGTCGGGGAGCCGATCAATGGCTCGGCGTGCAGGCCCGGCGACGACCAGATTCCAAGGCGCTTCTGTCACGCTGTCTTGGAACGGAGCCGGCTCCGCAGTGCCTCGACCTCGTCCTTGGTGACAACGTCCCCACTGGCGATCGCTGCTCGACCTTGCTCGATGTCGCGCATAGCCGCTGGGTCCGAGAGGATCGCCAGTGTCTCTTCGATGGTCTCCAGATCGTCTGTGCTGAGCACGACGGCGACCGGACGCCCGTTTCGGGTGACGGTGACTCGTTCCTGGGTGGTAACGATCTCGTCGACGACCTCTGACAGCTTGGCTTTGACCTCGGAGAGTGAGAGCGTTCTTGACATGACCGGAATTATGGTCTGTTTGTGGCTCTGGTCAAACGGTGGTTGAACAGAGTCCGCTGTTGACGGTTTCCGCATTCATGCTTTTGAAGGTTTGATCAGCAAAGGAGGGTTGGGAAGAAGCGATCGTGTGCAAGGCTGGTGGCCATGGACGGACCGGTCATCTTGGTTGAAGGCGAGAGCGACAGGGCAG
This sequence comes from Acidimicrobiia bacterium, assembly GCA_041625295.1. GTDB lineage: Bacteria > Actinomycetota > Acidimicrobiia > Spongiisociales > ZC4RG35 > JBFGRR01. The sequence goes on from JBFJTO010000218.1 coordinate 2,156, forward strand.
CGCTCGAAACGGCTGCTGGCCTGCTCGGGTTCGAGCTGTCCGCAAAGTCGATCCTGGTCATGAACGGCGCCACCAACGTGGTCAGGATGGTTGCTGAGATAGTTTCCAGAGGAGTCCGGGTGGCGGGCTTGTACGACGTTGGCGAGGAGGGCCATGTCGTGCGAGCCCTGTATGAGGCCGGCCTGACGGAGCGTCTCGATTCGACAGCCCCGGAGAGACTGGGGTTCTTCGCGTGCGATTACGACTTGGAGGAAGAGCTGATACGGGCGCTGGGCGCGGCTCGCGTCATCAATGTACTCGAGACACAGGGCGAGGATCTGCGGCGCTTTCGCTCACTGCAGCAGATGCCCGAGTGGCGAGAGCGCCGCGTCGAGGACCAATTGCGGAGGTGGTTCGGGAGCGGCAGCCGCCGCAAGATCAGGTATGCCGCGCTCCTTGTCTTGGCGATGGCTGCCGTCGAAGTCCCTCAACCGCTGCGCCGCGTACTGGAATACTCCCTCGGTCCCCGAACCCATGTAGCCCCTGGCCCCGAAAACCCTGATCTCTCGCAATAACGGGCACATCAGGAGCGACCGGAGATCGGCACTTTTGCTTTCACCCCGCCGCCCAACGCCGGGCCGGTCGGTAGCGTGTGGCCATGGCACACGATCGCAGGCTGGCAGCCATTGTGGTGGGGGACATCGTTGGCTACTCGGCGATGATTGGCCGTAGCGAGCCCGACACGTTGTCCAAGGTGTTCGCCTTCCAGACCCAGGTCCTTGAACCTTCAGTCGCCGGGAACGGTGGACGCGTCGTAAAGACGACTGGCGATGGCTTCCTCGCCGAGTTTTCGTCGGTGATCAAGGCAGTCGAGGCCGCGTTGGCAATACAGACGGCGCTTGCGGACTGGCCCGATGTCGGCGATCCCCTCTCTCTGCGTATTGGGGTGCACATGGGAGATGTCGCTGTTCGTGACGGTGATATCTATGGCGATGGTGTGAACATCGCTGCACGACTCGAGCAGGCGGCCAAACCAGGAGGGGTCCTGGTGTCGGAGACGGTCCATGAGCAACTGCGAGGTCAC
>JBFJTO010000219.1:0-3212 GCA_041625295.1 Acidimicrobiia bacterium
CCCGATCTGGCGTTCTTCCGGGACAAGTTCAGTGACGGGAAGTCGAAGGTTCGTGCGGTTGGGTACCGGGTCTTTGCCCTCAACTGGCGGGGTACTCCTCGCCAGCATGCGTTCCTGGCGAAGGGTATCGCGGTTCTGATGATCGCCATCATCCCGATTGCGGTATCGATGCACACAGTGACCGCCTGGATCTTCTCGATGACGCTGCGAACCGCATGGAATACGGCGCTATTTGGGGTCTATTTCGTTGCCGGCGCCGTGTTCTCGGGTATCGCCGCGTTGATCATCTTGATGGCGATCCTTCGCAAGACGTTCAACCTGCAGGAGTACATCACCGATCTCCAGTTCAAGTTTCTCGGCTACCTGATGGCTGCGATGGCTTCGGTGATGGTGTACTTCAACATCTCCGAATACGCGACCGCTGGATTCAAACTGGCAGAGAACGAGGATTTCATCTTTCGGCAGCTGTTCATCGCCGACTTCCGCAGCTACTTCATGTTCTACTTTTTCGGTGGTCTGCTTGTTCCGATCGTCGTGATGCTTGTGCCCCGTTTCCGAAACCTGAGCGGCATGTTGGTGGCGGCGGTTTTTGTGGACATCTCGATGTGGATCGAGCGCTACATCATCGTTGTTGCCGGGCTGCGTCCGCCGTTGATGCCCTACGAACCCTCCGATTACTTCCCGACCTGGGTGGAGTGGTCGATCATGGCCGGAGGCTTTGCGCTGTTCGTCCTCTTGATCGTCGTGGCCGTCAAGGTCGTGCCCATCCTTTCGGTCTGGGAGATCAAAGAGGAGCGAGAGTTGGCTCTCAAAGCGCCCCAGATGAGTGAAGAGGGTGTCCTGTGAGCGGGCTCAACAAGAGGTCCGGGTTGGCCGCCCGACTCACTACGGCGTCCGCTTTTGCGGCGATGCTGGTTGTGTTTGGGGCCAGTCCCGCGCTTGCACACCATTACGAGATCGAGGTCGATGCGCCCAGCGGGTCGGTGGTGATCGGCGAAGACATCAATCTGGGCGTACACGTATTCGATGAAAATTCCGGTGCCGCTGCTGAGGGCGTTGCGGTGATCGTTTACGCAACCATCGAGTTTGCGGGAACCACTGCCGAGTATCCGATGATGCGAGGGGTCACCGATGGCAGCGGCCAGATCGAATTCGTCCATTCCTGGTCGCAGGTTGGCCCGCACAGCCTTCGGGTGGAGGTGGTCGGAGGTAACGACGCTCACTCAGAGTCAGTTGATCTGATGGTTGGCAATGGTTCCCAACTGCGGCGCACCCAGCCGATCCTCGACCTTCCCGGCCCTGGGGGAGTTTCGATTCTGTTCGTGGTGGGCGGCGCCTGGCTGATTCTCGCGTTCGTCGTCTGGCTCATCGTCAGGTCCAGCGTTGCCGAGGACCTTCCTGGCCGTGATCCCGGTGAGGGGTGGTTTGGCCGCAAAGGAATTTCCGTGGCGACGTTGCTGCTCGCTTTCACGATTGTCACGGGTGCCGTCCTGGTCATAGTGCTGGCCCGCACGCCTAATTCACACGCCAACGTCGACCCGATCGGATACAACCGGACGCCGGTTGCGTTGCTGTCTGATCGAGTGGACTTTGCCGGACCGGGGCTTGCTGCCTCGGTGACGGGTGATGCCTCCACTGGAGCTTGCAGCACGGCGCTGGCCACCGGCGTATATGCCGCAGAGGATTCGGGTCCATGTGAAGACGGCCGGATTCTCTTTGCTGTGTACGGCTGCGCCGGATGCCACGGGGTGGATGGTCGCGGCGGCGCCGTGGCGCGCGGTCTCACATCAGTAGCGAGAGACTGGTTGGGTCAAGCAGTGGAGGCTGGTCTTGGCTCCGAGATGCCCGCGTTCGGCAGCCGTGTCTCTGTAACCGATCTCGATGCCATCTTCGTCTTCCTGCAATTGTCGGGACAGGCGAACGGTGGGGATGCCGCGGGGCCGGCCGTATCGATTGGGAATCCCTTCACCACACCACCTTCCACGATCCCCAGCGTCACAGTGGCCGGGCAGTTCGGTGACGTAGCCGCGATTCTCAACGCCAACTGTGCCGTGTGTCACAGCGGCGCAGGTGACGGCGGCTACAGCATCGACGACTACGACAAGGTGATTGCCGGTGGCAACAGCGGTCCTGCCGTGATCCCGGGTGACGCGGATGCGAGTCATCTTGCCCAGCGCCTGCTCGGCACATCCGGCCTGCGGATGCCCCCAGGCTCGGCACTTTCGGAAGCCGACATCGCGGTGATAGTGGATTGGATCAACGGCGGTGCTGTCGGTCCCGAGACCTCGGTCGGCGAGACCGGTAAACCGATTCTGTTTGCGGACGTGTCCGCGATCTTCGAGCGCAGCTGCACGGCCTGCCACGGCGCTGCCGGCGGCTACTCGCTCGAGTCGTACGACGGCGCCATCAATGGAGGCACGAGTGGTATCGCTGTGATCGCCGGCGACCCGGACGGAAGCCTGTTGCTGCAGCGGATCAAAGGGACGACCGGAAGTGTGATGCCGCCCGGGGGCTCACTTTCCGACGCCGATATCCAGTTGATCCAGGACTGGATAGCCGACGGAGCGCTCAACCACTGATTGGGCGTAGGCCCTTGTCCGCCGTCGGGATGGCGCGGGGACCCCATTCGTATCGTCCCGGGTGGCTGCCGTTCTGACTGGAGCCCGAGTGTGTGGGACTCGACGATCCGTAAGCTGGATGGCAGCCCTGGCTTGGCAACTGCCCGGAAGTGAAGGAGAGACGATGTCCATCGGTCGTTTGGAGTTGGGCCTCGTGCTCCCCATGTTCGAGGAGCCCCAAACAGGGGAGAAACCGCGCTGGATCACGATCAAGCACATGTCCCAGCGCGCCGAGGAGATCGGGTTCGACACGGTGTGGATCGCCGACGAGTTGCTATGGAGGGTCCCCGACTGGCCCGGACCCCGTGGTTGGTGGGAGTGCGTGTCGATGGCGGGAGCGGTCGCGGCGTCCACCTCCACCATCGGGGTGGGGACCTGGGTGCTGTCGGCCCTGCATCGGAATCCCGGACTCACCGTGAAGGTCGCCGAGACCCTCGATGAGATCAGTAACGGCCGCTATCTCTTCGGGTTCGGCGCCGGTCATGCAGGTGATCAGGGGGCCACATTCGGGTTTCCGGAAGATGCGACGATCTCGCGCTACGAGGAAGCTCTGGACATCATCGTTCCGGCCCTGCGCGGCACCGCTGTTTCATC
>JBFJTO010000220.1:0-3205 GCA_041625295.1 Acidimicrobiia bacterium
AGGCCGCACCCACGGAAGCACCGATAAAGAGGCTGGGCATGAAGATGCCGCCGGCGCCCTTCCCGCCGAGTGTGGCCGTGGTCGCAACGACCTTCAACACCCCGAGAAGGAGTAGGAGCCACCATGCCTTTTCGATCGTCCCGGACACGACCCCAGCGACGAAAGACTGCCCGGTACCTGCCAGTTGGGGGAACGCCGTCGCCAGGACGGCGACGGTGCCGGCGAACACGAGCAAACGGGTTCCCACTTTCAAGCCGGGGGCATATCGTTCCGAGAGATCCAGAGCGGCTAGAAACAGCAGTCCTGCAGCAACTGCCGCCAGACCCAAAGCACCGAAAAGCAGCAATTGGGCAGGATCGTCCAGTGCGTATCTGGGCACCTGGAATGTCAGCGATTCGCCGACGAGGGAGTGGCTCACGACTGCACCGGTAACGGAGGCAACCACGACAGTGTGGAGGTGGCGAAGAGCGAAACTCGACAGAACCACTTCGAGGGCAAAGAGCATTCCGGCGATCGGAGCGTTGAATGTCGCTGCTATGCCGGCGCCGGCGCCCGCGGCCACCAACACCCGCACCTCGTCTTCGCTGAGATTCAGAGTGCGCCCGATCCAAGACCCGATAGCCGCTCCGATCTGTGCGATGGAGCCCTCGCGACCAACTGAGCCGCCTCCACCCACCGTTAGGGCAGTGGCAACAAGCTTCAAATGGGCAACCCGACCCCGCATGAAGCCCCCTCGGAGGGCCAAGGACTCGATGATGCGAGGTACGCCATGGCCGGCCACTTCCGGTCCGAAGCGGTCCGTCAGCCACCCGGCCAGAAACAGTGCGATCGGAACCGTGAGCAGCAGATACCAGTGGGAAATCGGTCCACCGGCGAGACGAGAGGCCAGGCCGGCAATGAACGAAATGGACTCGATCAGGGCGAAAGCACCGAGACCTGCGCCGCCCCCGACGGCTACCGCAAGGAGCACCCAGGGCGGCTTGAATCGACGGTTCTGTGGGCGGGTGATCACAGCGGGAGGGTAGGACGACGCGGGCGAATTCGCTGGTTTCTGCCGTGTTTTCGCCGCGGCGCCTCGCTAGACGGCTCTCGGCTTCAAGAGCCGGCCGAAAATGGGTATCTCCCAGAGGCTCTCGGCCCGTGCGACGGCGACGGCAATGGCACTGAGGTCGCTCACGGTCTCGTACATCAGGTAGCGGGAACTCCAGGCGGGGTTGAACTTGTCGTTGAACCGATAAAGCGTCTGGATCTGGGTTCCTCTCGACATGACCTCGACGAGTTTCCGGCGCAAGCGCACCATTCCGGTTGGAGCGACTTCGCTCTTGAGCACCCCCTTCATGACCGCAAAGTTGAGTCCGAGGAAGCCCGCTCCGCCGTCGCGCAGGTGAAGCGCAGTTTGGGCGACCAAGAAGTCCATGAGGCCGTTCGGGTGCTTACCGAGATCTCGTCTCATCACGTCTAGAGAAAACCCGGATTTGAGAGAAGCGGGTACGAATTGGCAGTAGGCGACAGGTGCCCCGGCACTGTCGAACGCCACAGCGAGGAGAAGTCCTCTATCCCGGGAGTCGAACAGTCGTCCCAGAGTCATCGAGAACCCCCGCTCGCTTTCGCCTTGACGTGATTGGCCGGACAAACCATGGAGTTGGCGTCGCAGCCCGGCCGGCAAATGCGCAGGATCAAAGAATTCCGCCCGGTAGCCGTTGCGCGATATTCGGTTCACGGCCTCGCGCACGTTCTTCATCCTTCGACCTTCGAGTGTGAAAGACGCGCAATCGATGATCGCTTCGTCACCGAGATAGATCGAACGGAATCCGAGATCGGCATAACGTGGAACCCAATCCGCTGACGCTCCCAGGACCACTGGAGTCAGCCCGTTGCTGCGAACGCCGTCGAGGAACTGCGACAGTGACTCGACGATCCCCTCGGCGGGGCCCACGGGATCGGGAGAAATCACGCAGACGTCACCGAACAGGCCATATGCGATGAGATGCTCGCCATCGATATACCACCGCTTGTCATCGCGCAGGGAGAAGTACGAGAGTGTGTCGGCGCCATATGTGTTGACTAGCTGGGCGGCACGGTCGAAGCGGTGGCGGTTTTCGAATGCGCTCACCGCAGGGATCATCACGGCTCGGATCGCTACCAACACCAACGCGACACCCAGGCCATGGAGGGCGGCTGTCATGGTGTGATCGAGTCGCCCGGGAAGGGGAGTGGTGTCCACGAAAACCAATCTTTCGATCACGGCGCCCAGAGCTCGGTTCCAACTCAACGCGGGCGACAGGGAGTAGACCACGCCCAGGGCAGTGACCACGGTGACCACCGCTCCTCCAACAGCAGTGAGACTCGACGCCACGATGCCGATGGGGCGGCCAGGAATCGAGAATGCTCGCCTGCCCCAGATGAGGAAGACCAGCGCCGCCGACGCCAGGATGGCCTCTTCGAAATCGAGGGCCTTGGTGAGATGCAGGACGATCGAGATCGCCATCATTCCAACAACGAGGTTGTGAGCTCTTCGCCGCCCGCGACGAACTGCTCGCGAGAGCAAAAGCAGCACCAGACCGACTCCGACAACGATTCCGGTGGATGCCCCTGCGACCTCTATGGGGAGGAAGTCGAGAAGCAGATCGAACCGTTTGCTGTTGGGCGGAGTGATCGCCGACAGCAGGTTGAGTAGGCCCGCAGAGGCGACGGTGATGGCTGCCCATCTTCGGAGGAGTTGTATCCGTCGCGGGGTCAAACTCTGTCGATCGTTGGCTTGCGGCATCGGACGGATTGTCGCCTATTTCGGGGGCGGGCACATATCGGGGAGTGCCGACGACGGTCGCAAGCAGCTGGATGATCACGATGTCGGTGCGGGTGTGTGCCACCATTGCGCGACCAACCACAAGGAGAGCCCGATGACAGCCAGGCATCATCCGTTTTCTCACCTGCTTGGAGAACTGCACGGTCCCTTCGGGTCGGACGGGTTTGGACGGCGGGCCGAGTCATTTGCCCGGTTTTTCGGCACTCCCCGGTTTCTGTTGGGTCAAACCGGGATCGTGGCGCTGTGGATCGTGGTCAACGCGATGGCGTTTGGCTTCAGGTGGGATCCATACCCGTTCATTCTTCTCAACCTGGCGTTCTCCTTGCAGGCTGCATATGCGGCTCCTCTGATACTCCTTGCGCAGACGAGACAGGCTGACCGCGACAAGATCATGAGCGA
>JBFJTO010000221.1:0-3196 GCA_041625295.1 Acidimicrobiia bacterium
CGCACGGGTGAGAACTTCTGGGGGTATCAGGCCCACGGAATCACACCCGACATCCTCACTTTTGCGAAAGGGCTTGGAAACGGCCTCGCCCTTGGTGGAGTCATCGCACGGGGCGAGGTGATGGACTGTCTCGGGGCCAATTCGATAAGCACGTTCGGAGGGAACCCGATAGCGACGTCCGGTGCTCTCGCCAATCTCGACTATCTCCTACGACACGACTTGCAGACCAATGCGCTCAAGGTGGGCAATCGTCTCAAGAACGGACTCGAACACATCGGGGATCGGTTCGACATCGTCGGCGAGGTTCGCGGCAAAGGGTTGATGGTTGGAGTCGAGTTGGTGCATTCCGGGGGCAAGGTTCCCAGCCCCGAGGCCGCCGCCCGGATCATGGAGGAGTCGAAGGCGCGGGGGCTGTTGATAGGCAAGGGCGGGTTGCACGGCAACGTGTTGCGCATCGCTCCGCCGTTGAGCCTCACCGAGGAGGAGGCCGACGAGGGTCTCGAGATCCTCGACAAGGCGGTGGAGGCGGCATCGCGTAGCTGAGTTTGCGCGAAGGGATTCCAAAGAGAGGACAGGTCATGCGGATCGTCATCAAGAACGGCACAGTGGTCACGTCGACGGAGAAGACCCGTGCCGATGTCCTGGTCGATGGAGAGAAGGTGGTCGCTCTGGCCGCGTCCGGCTCCCACGATTGGGAGGCCGGCGCCGATCAGATCATCGATGCTGCGGGCCGTTATGTGATCCCCGGGGGCATCGACGTGCACACCCACATGGAGCTTCCGTTCGGCGGGACCCACGCTTCAGATACCTTCGAGACAGGCACCAGAGCTGCCGCTTTCGGCGGTACGACGACCGTCGTCGACTTTGCGGTCCAGACCAAGGGCCAGAGTCTCATGGAGGGGTTCGAGGCCTGGATGGGAAAAGCCGACGGCAAATGCGCCATCGACTACGGATTCCACCTCATCGTTGGAGATGTCAACGAGCAGTCCCTCAAAGAGATGGATATGGCAGTCGGGGAGGGCGTCACCTCTTTCAAGATGTTCATGGCCTATCCGGGGGTCTTCTACTCGAACGACGGCGAGATCCTCATGGCGATGCAGAAGGCTGCCGAGAACGGCTCGACGGTCATGATGCACGCCGAGAACGGAATCGCCATCGACGTTCTCATCGAACAGGCTCTCAAGCGTGGGGAGACCGATCCCATCTTCCACGGAATCGTTCGCAAGGCGATTCTCGAAGGCGAAGCCACCCATCGCGCCATCAAGCTGGCCGAGCTGACCGGGGCGCCGCTGTATGTCGTGCACATGTCGGCACTCGAGGCCCTGGCGGAGATACAGACGGCTCGTGACTCGGGCCTAAACATCTTTGCCGAGACCTGTCCCCAATATCTGTTCCTCGATCTGGACGATCTCGGCAACGGGTTCGAAGGCGCCAAGTACGTGTGCTCGCCCCCTCTGCGTGACCGGGCCGGCGGGCATCAGGATGCGCTCTGGCGGGGTCTCGCCACCAACGATCTGCAGGTGGTGTCGACCGACCACTGCCCGTTCTGTTTCAACGCACACGACGGATTGTTTGCCCAGAAGAGGCTCGGGGAAGGTGACTTCTCCAAGATCCCCAACGGTCTCCCCGGCGTGGAACCGCGCCTGGCCCTGATGTATCAGGGAGCGGTCGCCGAGGGACGGTTGAGTCTCAACCGCTGGGTGGAGGTGTGTTCAACCACACCCGCCAAGATGTTCGGGCTCTATCCCCAAAAAGGAACCATCGCCGTCGGGTCGGATGCCGACATCGTCGTGTTCGACCCGGCCGCCACCGATGTGATCTCCGCCGCCACTCATCACATGCGGGTGGACTACTCCTGCTACGAGGGCATGGAAGTGGAGGGCAAGGTCGAGACAGTGATCTCCCGGGGCAAGATCGTGGTGTCTGACGGGTCCTATCGAGGCGCGCCCGGAGACGGCCGCTACCTGAGACGGGCCACAAACCAATACTTGATTTGAGAACGGGAGACGAAATGAAGCTGATAACCCACTGGATCAATGGCAAGCCGTGGGACGGGACACCGGAGCGGAGAGGGCCTGTGTTCGATCCAGCCACCGGCGAACAGCAGTCCGAGGTGGCGATGGCGACGGTGGCCGAGGTGGACGGAGCCGTGGCTTCCGCCCGCGACGCTCTGGCCACCTGGCGTTACAGCTCGCTGTCGACGCGGGCATCGATCATGTTCCGCTTTCGGGAACTGCTGGTGGCCCATCGCGATGATCTCGCCCGGCTTCTCACCTCCGAGCACGGCAAGACCCTCGCCGATGCATTGGGTGAAGTGCAGCGCGGTCTCGAGGTGGTCGAGTTCGCTTGCGGTATACCCCATTTGCTCAAAGGCGAGTTCTCCGAACAGGTTTCCTCGGGCGTCGATACCTTCACGGTTCGCCAGCCTCTCGGTGTCGTCGCCGGGATAACCCCGTTCAATTTCCCTTCGATGGTTCCGATGTGGATGTACCCCATCGCCATTGCTTGCGGCAACACCTTCGTGCTGAAGCCGTCGGAAAAGGACCCGTCGACATCGATGCTCGCCGCCGAGTTGTTCTCGGAGGCCGGCTTGCCCGACGGGGTGCTCAACGTGGTCCACGGGGACAAGGTGGCTGTGGACCGGCTTCTTGCCCATCCCGACGTCGCCGCGGTTTCTTTCGTCGGCTCCACCCCGATCGCCCGATATGTGTACGAGACCGGGACCAGAAACGGCAAGCGCGTCCAGGCTCTGGGAGGCGCAAAGAACCACATGATCGTGCTGCCCGACGCCGACATGGATCTCGCCGCCGATGCCGCGGTGTCGGCCGGTTATGGCTCCGCAGGAGAGCGATGCATGGCGATCTCGGTGATTCTCACGGTGGGGGATGCAGCCGAGAAACTGCTTCCCAAGATGGTCGAGCGCATCGCCGATCTCAAGGTCGCCTCCGGTTTGGAGGATGACGCCGACATGGGTCCGCTGATCACCGGCGCCCACCGGGATCGGGTTGCCGGCTACGTCGACTCGGGAGTCGAGTCGGGCGCGGAGTTGGTCGTGGACGGAAGAGGATTCACGGTGCCCGGGAACGAAGGCGGGTTCTTCATCGGACCCACGCTCTTCGATCGGGTGACCCCGGAGATGAGCATCTACAGGGATGAGATCTTCGGACCGGTGTTGTCGACGTTGAGACTGGAGACA
>JBFJTO010000222.1:0-3188 GCA_041625295.1 Acidimicrobiia bacterium
CTTCAGTGTGCAATCGGGCGACAAGATCGGGCTGGTGGGAAGAAACGGGGCCGGCAAGACCACATTGATGCGCTCGCTCGTGGGTTACACCCCTCCCGCGTCAGGAACCATCATCCGGTCGGGAAACCTCGGCTACTTCTCTCAGGAGGCGGTCCTCCCAGACCTCGAACGTCCCGATATGACGGCTATCGAGAGGATCCTGGCCGCGCGCGAGATCGGCGCGATGCAACGCCGGATCGAGGATGCCAGGCGCAAAATCGAACGTCTCGAGGGGGATGCCCGAGATCGGGCCATACACCGCTTTGCAAGACTCCATGACGAGTTCGACGCCAAAGGCGGATTCGTGGCGGAGGCGGAGGCCAAGCGAACCGCCGCCAACCTCGGCATAGGCAACGACGATCTCTCCCAACCGGTGGCGACCATGTCGGGCGGGCAGCGGCGTAGGGTCGAGTTGGCCCGGATTCTCTTTGCCGACACCGACGTCATGCTCCTGGACGAGCCCACCAATCACCTCGATCTCGACGCCAAGGCGTGGCTTGTTGGCTTCCTCGCCGAGTATCGGGGGGGTTTGCTGGTGGTGTCGCACGACCTTCCGCTGCTCGACACATCGATCACCTCCGTGCTCTCGCTCGAACACGCACAGCTCGAGGCCTACAAGGGAAACTATTCGGAGTTTCTCGTCGAGCGGGAACGGAGGAGGTTGCAGCGCGAGAAGGAGAGGAAGCAGCAGGATGCCACGATCTCCCGGCTCGAGGAGAACGTGAGGCGGTTCAAGGGATCTTCGGAGAAGATGGCCAAGGTGGCATCGGCCATGCAGACCCGGGCCGACCGAATCAAACGGGAACTCGTGGAGATTCAGGCGCAGGGAAAGAACGTGAAGGTGCGTTTTCCTCAGCCCTTGCCCTCGGGCAGGACCCCGCTGGCCTGTTCAGGCCTCGCAAAGCAGTACGGGGACAACCTCGTGTTCGTGGATATCGCCCTCCAAATCGACCGCGGTGAACGGATGATGATCATGGGGCTCAACGGGGCGGGCAAGACCACGCTGTTGCGGATCCTCGCAGGAGTGGAGGCGGCCGATCTCGGTGAGGTCACCCTGGGTCACAACGCTTCGCTGGGTTACTACGCGCAGGAGCACGAGCAGATCGAACCCGGCAAATCGGTTCTCGAATTGATGCGCGAGGTTTCCGCCATCCCCGATGTCCAACTGCGGAATCTGCTCGGTTTGTTTCTGCTCGCCGACAAGGTCGAACAGGACGCGGGGACACTGTCAGGAGGCGAGAAAACCAAGTTGGCTCTGGCCATGCTGATCACCGGTCGCCCAAACGTAATGCTCCTCGACGAACCCACCAACAACCTGGACCCGCAAGCCAAGAAGGCTCTACTCGCTGCGTTGGGGGCTTACCAGGGCACGGTCATCCTGGTCAGCCATGACACAGACTTCGTAGCTTCGCTGGGTCCCGACCGGGCTTTGATGATGCCCGAGGGCACCACCCACTATTTCGATGAGTCGATGCTCGATCTGGTGGCTCTGGCGTAGCGCTAGGCGTTTGCCAACAGGCTGAACAGCGCAGCACCGACGGCTATGGCGATGATCACCGCGATCACGGCAAAGACTGCGAATGGAATCAAGACCACAGCCACCGCGGCGCCGTCGGAGATCTTGTGTAGCTCTCGCACGACCCGGATCTGCATGACGATCGAGTAGACGAGTCCGAGAATTCCCAACAGCGGGACGATCCCCAACGCGATGGGAGCGGACGTGTATCCGATGCCCCGCAACAGCTCGGAGTAGGTGGCCTGTCCCGAGAAGGCCTTGCCCATGAGGAGGACCACGCCTGTCCAGATGAGGAGACCGATGATTCCGCCCAGAATGCCGCCGATGATGTTGCCGACGAGCCCTCCGGGATCCCTCAGGCTGGAAATGGCGAATGCGGTGCCGGTGATGAGCAATGCCTGCTTCGTGCCCGCGGTATCGGAACCGATTTCGGTGTAGACGGTTCCGTCCATCTTCAGAGCTCGGGTCAGCCTTGCGGTCAAGGTTTCCATGTCTCTCCCTCTCGCGTGCGGCAATCATGGCACGGCCATATCCTCGGGGCCGTGATTGCGATGACCGAATACGTCAAGGTGAGCCTGGGCGCTCTGGCCGACTCCGAAAAGGGCGAGAAGATGGCTGCCTACATGAAAACGGACATGCCTTTCTATGGCGTGCAAGCCGGTCCCCGGCGTCAGATCGGTAGGCAATTGCGTAACCGTTTCCGGCCGTCGTCGAACCGGGAGTATCGAACCCAGGTCGAGACACTGTGGAGCCTCGACCATCGCGAAGAGAAGTATCTTGCGATCGGAGTGGCCGTCGCGAACGCTGAATTCGTTCGGGTCGAGAATCTCGACCTGTACGAGCGCTTGATTCGGGAGGGAGCCTGGTGGGACTTCGTGGATGAGATCGCAGCCCATCTCATTGGCAACGTGCTCGTTGCCGACCGGGATCGGACCGCGCCGATCTTGGAGCAATGGATCTGTGACCCGGACATGTGGATCAGACGGGCAGCGATCCTTTCACAGTTGGGCCGCAAGGAGGCAACCGACGAAGCGATGCTCTTTCGGTTTGCTGTTGCCCGTGCCCACGAAAAGGAGTTCTTCATTCGTAAAGCGATCGGGTGGGCGCTGCGCGACTACGCCCGGACGAATCCGGATGCAGTCAGACACCTCCTGGAAACCAACGAGTTTTCGGGCCTAACCAGGCGGGAAGCCTCGAAACACCTGTGAGGTCAGGATCTGCGGTCTTGCCTGAGAAGCGTCCGGATCGCCGAATTCTTCCAGATGTTCTTCACTTCCGACCACTGCCGCTTCTTGTCGACGAGTTCGGATCTCTTCTCGACCTGGGGATCAGCGGCCCCGAAATGGGTAGCCACCTGGCCAAGCGTGTGGGTCCAGATCTTGTCTTCGAGACGACTGGTGTACAGCTTGAAGCTCACTTCGTATAGGGGATCATTGGCGCGAACCAGCAGGTGGACCTTGGCAATCGATGATCCCTCTTCGGCGCCCTCGTGGGAACTGAAAGTGATTATCGCCGCCCATGGGTGTCCTTCGGGAGTCATATACGACCATGACCGGTCGTCGGCATAGATCACCCTGACACCGGTCGTCACCTTGGCTGGACCCTTGCCGCCGCCGATCACCGCGACTTCGCC
>JBFJTO010000223.1:0-3174 GCA_041625295.1 Acidimicrobiia bacterium
GTCATCAACCCTGAGAAGATGGTGATCGACGAAGCCCGGCGCACATACAGCTACCTGGGACTCTACGGCTACGGGGTTGACAGTGTGGTAGTGAACCGCGTGCTTCCTGATGCCGTTGAAGATCCATATTTCGAACGCTGGCGCGACATCCAGGGCAAACATCTGGCGGCTATCGATGAGGCTTTCGGTGACGTCCCCAGGCTCTTGCTCCGTCTCTTCGATGACGAAATGGTGGGATTCGATCGCCTACGGAGTCTGGCCGGCGAACTGTACGGAGACAACGACCCGATCACCGGGTTCCATGCCCACAACTCTTTCCGGCTCACCGAAGACGAATCGGGGGTCATGCTCGAGATCGATGTCCCATTCGTGGAGAAAGCCGATCTGGATGTGTTTCGCCATGGTTCTGAGCTGTATGTTCGAGTTGGTCCCTACCGGAGGTCCTTTGTGCTGCCCGACTCACTTCAGCGGCGCGAAGTCACCCGCGCCAGGCTTGATGGAGGGACATTGAAGGTGGCTTTCGGAGCCGCTCCGACGCATCGAACCAGGAGCACATGATGGGCGTCGACTCCGACACCGCGGAAGCTCTCAGGCGGGCGGCGGTCCGGGCGTTGTTCCACCTGATGAAGGCTGCGGTGGAAAGTCTCAGAGCGGTCGAGGCCGTGGTTGAAGAACTCGGATCGGTCGCCAAGCGCGGCGGCGTCGAACCGGAGCCGGGGCCGGAACACATCGAGATCGAATGATTGCGCTCGGGCTCGACGTGGGCGGCACCAACCTGAAGTACGCGCTCTTCGATGGCAACCGGATCATCGAGACCGGACAGGACACGTCGAGCGGGGGAGTGGCAGCAGCGCTCGATTTCATCCGCGAGAACCGCGGGGAGGCCGAGAGGATTGGCGTTGGTCTGGCCGGACTCGTCAGCCATCCTTCCGGGAGATTCTTGTGGGGACCGCACCTCCAGGGGATCGGACTCGAGGTGGCAGACGCAGTAGGCCCCGGAGTGAAAGTGGTCGTCGACAACGACGCCAACATGGCCGCACTCGCCGAAATCCGGATGGGGGCAGCCCGGTCTGCCCAATCGGCGCTGGTTCTCACACTGGGTACGGGCATCGGAGCTGCGATCGTCGTCGGTGGCTCCGTGTACCGGGGAAGGTCGCACGCCGGCGAGATCGGCCATGTGCGTGCAGTCGACGATGGGAGTCTGTGTGCATGCGGCCACACCGGCTGCTGGGAGACCCTCGTGTCGGGTGCCGTGCTGGATAGGGAAGCCAGTCGCCTCGCGATGCGTGACGCAGACGGTCTGGTCGCCAGGGAGGCTGCCGGGGCAGATGCCACCGCCGTCCACCTGGTCGCAGCAGCCGAAGCGGGGGATGCGTTGGCCCGTCGCATACTTGAAACGGTCGGCCGCCAACTGGGCCGCCTCATCGCCACGCAGGTCGCGGTCCTGGACCCTGAAGTGGTTGTGATCGCCGGTGCCGTCGCCGGTGCCGGTGATGCGCTGTTTGGTTCGGTAGACACGGCGGTTGCTTCGAATCTGGCCGGTGCGGCGTATCGTGAACCCGTGGACATCAGGATTTCCCCGTTTCTCGGATTTTCAGGCGCCATCGGTGCTGCGGTCTTCGCGACAGAGGCGACCCATGTCTGAGCCGCTGCGCCCCGATGAAGTCATCGACCCACGGGCAGGGGCCGCGGTGCAGCTCCGCAAGCTGGTCCTCGATGCCGCCCTTCTGCTTCCCAATCTGATCCGACTTCTCTTTGATCTTCTCAAAGACCCCCGTGTCCCTCGCAGAACGAAGCTGGTCGTGGGCGCTGCAGCGGTATACGTGGTTTCTCCAATCGATCTGATACCTGAGTTCATCCCGGTGGTCGGTCTTGCCGATGACTTCCTCCTCGTTGCCTTTGCCATCAATCACCTGGTGACGGTTGCGGGCGAGGATGTGGTGCTCGAACACTGGGATGGACCCCGGGACCTTCTCGAGTTGATAAGGACGATTCTGGATGTAGCCGGGGACTTCGTCCCGAGCCGCCTCCGCCGAATCATCGGCCGGCTCTCAGGTTCGTGAGCGTTCCCGTATCGATCACGGCTGCTCAGTTCAGCCGCGATTGGCACGAGCTGGAGGCGTCGGCCTACCGCGCCGAGACGCTCGGATTCGATGGGTTGTTTCTCTTTGACCACTTGGTCCCGCTCGGGGACCCCCACCGGCCCGTTTTCGAACTTGCCAGCGCGATTGGAGCCGTGGCGGCTGTTACGACAACCCTCAGGATCGGGACGTTGGTGCTGCGAGCACCCATGCGCCACCTATCGATCTCCACGGAGATCATCGAAACCGCGGTGATGCTGGCGCCAGGAAGGTTCGTGCTCGGTGTCGGTGCCGGCGACCGGATGTCGTTCGATGAGGCGCGCCGATTTGGCATGGCTTCGGGGTCACTCGATCAGCGGATCAGGTTGGTCGAGGAGTTGGTCACCTCGGTCGCGACGACGAATCCCGAACTTCCGATCTGGGTGGGCGGCGTTCATCCCAAGGTCCTGAGCCTCGTGCGAGACCGTAAGGTGGGGTGGAACGGCTGGGGGATCAGCGCTGAGACGTTTGCGGCAACGTCCAAGCCCCTTCACGGACCGGTCACCTGGGGTGGACCGGTGGTCTTGGGTGAAGACCGGGCCGAGGCCGCCCGCCTCAAAGGCGATCGAGATGCGATCTGGGGCGATCCTCTCACGGTCGCCGCACGGCTCGCCGAATACGTCGATGCCGGTGCCGACGAGCTCGTCGTCTCCGTGCTGCCGAATCGCCCGGAGCGCTGGGAGTTGTTTGCGAACGAAGTGCTACCCAGATTGAGAGATGGCTCTTCCCTCGCCGGTAGTCTCGGCTCATGAACTTCCGCAGGATCGAGAACCTTCCGCCTTACGTCTTTGCCGAAGTCAATGCCCGCAAGCTGGCCGCAAGGCGCGCCGGTGAAGACATCGTGGATCTCGGGTTCGGGAATCCAGATATTCCGTCGGCGCCATTCGTCGTCGACAAGCTGATCGAGGCCGCATCCAATCCGCGGAATCATCGCTACTCGGTTTCCCGGGGGGTCCCCAACCTCCGCAAGGCGGTGGCCGACCGTTATCAACGGCGCTTTGGGATCACACTCGACCCCGAGACAGAGGTGATCTCGACGATCGGCGCCAAAGAA
>JBFJTO010000224.1:0-3168 GCA_041625295.1 Acidimicrobiia bacterium
ACCGTCGGCGACTGCATCGGCCAAGGCCTTGTGGAGGACACCGGCTGTGTTGCGAACGCTCTTCGGCGCATATCCCGCAGCCGTCAGGTCGCGGTAGAAGCCCTTGATGGCGCTAGGAGTGAGATCTTTCAGCTTGTGCCTACCAAGAAGCTTGGTGACCCGTTTCAACTCTCTCCGGTAGCCCTCTCTGGTGGTCTGAGCCAGGTTGGGCTTGGCCTCCAGCCAGTCCTTCACGTACTCGGCCACTGCCAGCCGTGAGGGCTCGCTGTACACGCCTTGGTCGAGGTCGTGGACCAGCTTCGCCTGGACCCTCTCAGCTTCACGTTTGGTGGCAAAGCCGCCATGCCATTTCCGCTTCCGCTTGCCGTTGTCGTCTCGACCCAGATCGAGGACCACATACCACTTGGCCCCCTTCCTGGTGACGCTGCCTCTCATCGTGTCCTTCCTTTCCTCTGACGCCAGCTCCGCCGACTGCGGTCTCGGATATCCCTTCGCACCCTGTGGACGGATCCTGCCCTGCTCATTCGGTGTCTCCTGATCGTTGCTGTTCCTCGTAGGCTGCTTGGATTGGGTCGTCGACTTCCCAGGTTTCTGGTGGCATGTCGGGGGGTTGGCTTCCTGGGTAGGTGAAGTCTTCGTCGAATGTTTTCTCGGCTACGTAGCCTCTGAGTCCGGCTTGGCGGAGGTGGTCGATGATGCGGCCGAGTTCTTCGATGTCTTTGTCGAAGTTGTCGGCCTCGTCGTCGAGGAGGGCGATGAGCATTTCTTTGCGGCGTTCTTTGAAGCTTCTCTTCTGTGCGTCGGACTTGGTTCCTAGGAGTCTTTCGGCGCGTTCGTCGGCGGGGGTGGGGTCTTTCTGACCGAGTGCTCGGAGCCGGTCGTAGACGGGTCCGGTCTGTTCTGGTCGGCCGATCAGCCAGTCGTAGAGCTCGTCGACATAACGGCTGGTTCCCTCCATCCGTCGGCTATCGCCGGGCGGGGGGAGGAGGAAGTAGATGATTGGGAGGTCAAAGACCATGGCGAAGATGAGTAGTTCGTGGGCGTCGAAGACTCGTCGGCGTTCGCCGTCCCAGGCTCGTTCCATCGAGGAGATGCCGGCTTGGGTGAGTCGTTGGCCGGTGAACCGTTCCAGTTGGGCGGCGAGGTCTTCTTGGGTCCAGCCTTTGAGGAGGCGGGCTTCGCGGACGTTGTAGGCGACTACCTGGTTGAGATCAATGTCGTCGGTGGTCTCTGATGGTTCCTCGTGCCGTTCGGTTTTGGCCATCACGGCAGCATACATCGTTGGTTGCTTGTGTGGCATTGCAGAGTCCTTCTGACATGCTACACTACAAAACCATCATGGGGCAACAGCACAGGCTTGTGTCTGATGGCAAAAGTGGTAACGGGGTGCCGGTGTTGTTGACGGTGGAGGAGGCGGGGGCTCTGTTGCGGATCGGCCGTACGAAGGCGTATGCGATGGCTCGGGAGTGGCGGGAGACCGACGGTCGGTCGGGGTTGCCGGTGATCGACCTGGGACATGTGCTCCGGGTCCCGAGGCATGTTCTCGAGGAGATGGTCGGGATCGAGCTTGTCGACGAGATCCCAGTCGAATCGGAATCATCCACCAACTCCAACCCAAGAACTCGACCGAATCAGCGTCGACCCCGTAGGTCCGACCAGCTCGACCTCTTCGACACCAACGAACGCTGAGGGCGCTGACTCGCATGACCATCCGACTCACCGACAGGAAGGCCAGGAGTCACAGACGATTGCACACCTGCGGTCGGAAGGGTTTCGAAAGGGTGGGTGGTGGGCGGTGACGGTTCGGGTGAACTCGTTGAAGGGCGTCGACGCCGGGCGTTACTACACGGATCGGCTGCCTTCGTATTACCTGGATGGTGGGGACCCTCCGGGTCGGTGGTGGGGCCAAGCAAGCGACCGCCTCGGCCTCCGCGGCCAGGTCGACCCGGAGGCGTTCCTCGCTGTCATGGCCGGCCATGATCCGGCTACCAATGTCGATTTGGGTCGGCGATTCGGGGAGGGGTCGGTCAGGGGTTATGACGCAACCTTCTCGGCTCCCAAGTCGGCCTCCGTTCTCTTCGCCGTTGGCGACGACCGGGTGCGACAACAGGTCATCGACGCGCACGACTGCGCGGTGGAATCAGTGTTGGTCTGGATCGAGAATCACGCACACACGCGTCTACGGCAACAGGGCCACATCATGCATGTCGACGCCGGAGGGTTGGTGGTGGGGTTGTTTCGTCAGCACACCTCTCGTCGGCTGGACCCTCAGCTTCATACTCATGCGGTGATCGCCAACCGGGTCCCTGCACCGGACGGCCGGTGGCTTGCGCTGGACGCCCGCTGCATGATGGTGGACCAACGGACCTTGTCCGCGGTTTACCACGCGGGTCTGCGTTCGGAGTTGACTCGTCGTCTTGGTGTGGAATGGGAGACCCCGGAGCGTGGGATCGCGGAGATCGCCGGCATCCCCAAGACGGTGTTGGCGGAGTTCTCCCGACGGACCAGCGACATCGAACACCGCCTCGAACACAAGCTCGCCCGGTTTCGAGAGGGTCTGGGGCGGGAGCCGACGATACGGGAGCGGTGGCGGCTGGAACGTGAGGCAGTGTTGGACAGCCGACCAGCGAAACGCCACGGTGTCAGTCTCGACCAGTTGCACGAAGAATGGAACCGGCGGACTCTCGAGCTCGGCTACAAGCCCCACGGACTAGTGGAACGCGTCCTCTACCGGACCCGTCGTCTCGCTGCGATCGACCACCAAGTCAGTTCGGCTCTGGCAGATACAGCTTTGAAGTCGCTGGGTGAGGGTCAGTCGTCTTGGCGGCAGGCCGAACTGGTGCGGGAGCTTGCTTCTGCAGTCCCGACAACGACCGCAGTCAGCTGTGGCGAGTTGACCGAGGTCCTGGATGGGCTCGCCGAGGCGATCACTGCGGACCGTTGCGTCGACATCTCCCCACCCGTCCCGTCAGGTGTGCCTTTGCGGCGGGACGGCCGGCCGATCACCGAACCAGCAGTCGACCGGACCCTGACCACCCGTGTCATCCTCGACGAGGAGGAGGAACTGCTCGCCCGGGCCCAACAGCGCATCGACAGCCGCAGGAGACGATCTCGGGAGATCCATTTCGTCGAGCGTCTGTCTCCAGGACAACAAGACGCAGTAGCCGC
>JBFJTO010000225.1:0-3157 GCA_041625295.1 Acidimicrobiia bacterium
GACCTCGAGATCCGCGGCAAGTTGCGCGTCGCCTATGTCACCAGGGGGGAGGAGACCCACATCCCCAGTCGCCGCTTCGTGCTCCAACCCGGGGATCGTGTCATCTCCGCGGCCCGGGATTCGGCCATGCGTGGCGTGCGCCGCTACTTGGCGGAGGCCTGACCCGTGCGGATAGTCATGGTCGGGTCAGGGAAGGTCGGCACATTCCTCGCCAAGGAATTGAGTTCGGCCGGACACGCAGTCATGGTGATCGAAAAGCGCCAGGACCGCGCCACCGAGGTGGCGGAAGACACGGGTGTGCTCGTCGTCCACGGTGACGGCACCGACATTGACCTTCTTGCCGAGATCAATCTGAAGCCATCCGATCTCGTCATAGCGCTGACCGGCGTCGATGAAACCAACTTCGTGTCCTGCCACATCGCCAGGAACGCGTTCAATGTTGCCAACACGCTGGCCAGGCTCAACGACCCCCGCAACCAGGGCGTCTTCGAGGCGCTGGAGATCCCTGTGGTCTCGGTAGCCGATCTGTTGATGCGGAACATCTCCCGCGAGATGGAGTTGACCAACGCCTTCCGCCTGGCGTGGCTCGCAGAGGGCGCTGCCGGCCTCGTCGAGGCGGTGATTCCCTCACATGCCGAACCCAGAGGCGTCCAAGCCGTCAACGGACCCCACGGACGGGTTCTGTTGGTGGTTCGAGCCGGAACCGAAATGATCGTGCCCGGGCCCTCCACCGAGTTGCTTGCCGACGACCACGTCTTGTTGGCCGTTCACAGTGAGCACGAAGAAGAAACGATTGCAGCGTTGACCGGCGCCGAGGTGACACCGACCGCCACTCCCAGCCCCCACGTCTTCATCATCGAGGATGTCTCGTAATGAACGGCTGGCCACGACGGGCATCGAAACTGGCGAGAGGATTCGGGATCGAGATCATCGCCGTTATCGGATTCGTGGTTTTCACCTTCGCAGTGGCCATCATCGCGCTGGTGATCTGAGTGCTGATCCGCCCGACCCAGGACGACCTTCGCTACATCGCGTTCGATCTGGGCAGGATCATCGCCATCGCGGGCGCAGCCGGACTCCTCCCCCTCGGCTGGGCCATATTCAGGGGCGAATGGGGACCCGCCGGAAGCTTCGTGCTGATGATCGGGGTCGGGGCTCTGGCCGCAGTCGCTGCCGACCTGGTCCGCCCCAGCCGTCGCCACCCGGTCGATTGGAGCCACGGCCTGGTCGTCACTGCTCTCACCTGGCTGTTGGCACCCGCTGTCGCCACGATTCCCCTGTACATGAGCGGGCACTTCGCGAATTGGCTCGACTCGTACTTCGACGCGATGAGCGGGTTGACAACCACCGGATTGTCTTTGTTACAGGACCTGGATCATCTCTCCGAGTCGGTGAACATCTGGCGCCACACGCTTCACTTCCTCGGAGGTCAAGGAATCGTCCTGGCGGTTCTGGCGTTCATCGCCGGGTCGGGTGCGCTGTCGCTGTATCAGGGTGAAGGGCGCGACGATCGCATCTTCCCGAGCGTCGGGTCAACAGCTCGATTCATCTGGCTGGTCTCGGCGACACATGCTCTGGTGGGCATCGGTGCTCTGACCATCGACGGCGTCTTCACCCAGGGCTTCCGATTCTCGAGGTCGTTGTTTCACGCCTCCACCATTTTCATGGCGGCCTTCGACACCGGCGGGTTCAGTCCACAATCGACGAGCGTCACCTACTACCACTCCGCCATCTACGAGGTGATCGTCGCAGTGATGATGGTGGCCGGCGCTATGAGTTTCGGGCTTCACCACGCCATATGGAACCGGACCAGGAAGCTAGGCCGAAACCTGGAGGTGCGAACCATCATCGCCTCTTTGGGACTGACAACGGCCGTAACAGTGATCGGTCTCGGCCTCACCGGCGTGTTCACGGACGCGCCGTCTCTGGTTAGACGCGGGTTCTTTCAGGTGTTGTCTGCCCACTCCGGCACCGGCTTCTCAACGGTGAGCTCCGCGGAGCTCAGCCGATGGTCCGGTCTCGCTTTCGCCGGAATGGCGACGGCCATGGCTCTCGGAGGTATGGCATCTTCGACCGCCGGTGGTGTGAAAGCCTTTCGTGTCGGCGTCACTTTGAAGACGATCGTCGACTCGATCAAGGCCGCTCTCTTGCCGGAGCGGGCGATAGTCCCCTCCACTTTCACCCACTTCTCATCCCGACGTATGACGCCGGAGATGTCGAAGTCGGTGATGGTGATAACCCTGCTCTACATCGGTCTCTACCTCTTTGGCGCAACGGTCGGCATCTCCTACGGACAGCCTCTGCAGGCTGCCATGTTCGAGTCGATCTCTGCCGCCGCCAACGTGGGGCTCTCGGTCGGCGTCACCTCACCATCGATGCCGGTGATGTTGGAGCTCACCTACATCTTTCAGATGTGGATCGGTCGCCTCGAGTTCATTGCAGTCTTCGCGATGATCGGGTTCGGCGTGTCAATGGTGGCAGGCGAATGATCAAGAGGATCACAGCCCTAGCCGCCTGCATCTTTCTGGTAGCGCCGCCGGCATTCGCGATCGACAAGGTCACCGTCAGCGAACTCGAAGCCCTTCCATGGAACTACGCCGACGAGGAGGTACAGATCGTCGGCGAGGTGATCGGTGACTACGCCATACAGGCGACCCAGGTCTGGATACAGGTCAACGACGACGCCTACGCAACATCTCCGCTCGCGGAAGGTGGGTTGGCAGGAACCAACTCCGGAATCGGGGTTTTGATATCTCGATCCCACTTCAGCCACGACTGGGGTCCACCTGGCGGTTATCGAGTCAGGGGACCCATCGTCGAAGTCACAGGGATCTTCCGCTACAACGACGGCCGCGAGGCCGGTGGCACCTATATCGAAGCCACCAAGGTCGAGGTTCTGGAGGAGTCGCGACCCATCGCCGCCCCGTTCTCGACCGGGCCCTTGCTGTACGGTATAGCGATATTGGCGCTGGTCGGAGCATATGCCGCCCTCCGCATGCGAGTCACCGACTAGCCGGCGAGTATGACCAGATCGTCGCGGTGGATCGCCTCTCCCCCATTGGTCCCGCCGTGTTGCATGCCGAGTCTGAGTGCGGTCGAATCGATCTTGACTATGCCTTTGGCGATCAAAGCCCCTGAGCGTGAGTAAACCTCGACA
>JBFJTO010000226.1:0-3102 GCA_041625295.1 Acidimicrobiia bacterium
CGCCCGCCCAGGCACCGGCCAGCCCGCCCACACCCAGGGCAAGACCCAGGGGCATGTCGATGCTGCCGTTGCTGCCGTATGCGACAACTCCCGAGAAGGCGATGATGAAAATCGCCGCCAGCGACGTCGCATGAGCGGTGTGACGATCGGTCTTGAGCAACCAGAGAATCAAAGGCACCATCACGATGCCGCCGCCCACGCCGAAAAACCCGCTCAACAGGCCTCCCACCAGCCCAACCGTCAGTGAAGGTCCAAGATTTCGGAGCTGGAACCGGTTCGGCACGGCCGCACCTTAATGCTGTGGATGGCACCGTCTGGTCACAGCTTCGGAAGGTTCGCAGTCCGAATGGTGAGATCTAGCTCAGGAACCTTCTGTGTCGCCAGGGTGTTCGCTGAAGGCGGCGCCCATGCGCCGTCGCAGCCTCGGCGATGCAGAATGAAGACCCATCTCGAGTGCAAAACCGACATCGTCGGTGATGTCGATCACCACTTCTTCACCGCCGATCCGCATGTGGAATCCGTCCGGTCGGCCGCTGATCCCGACCTCGCCGAGACTCCATTCGCCCAGCACACCTGCGTCTGAAGTGACCGTGAGACGCTCTTCCGTGAGGTCGAGTTCGACATGGAGCGGCGGTGCCGTACTTCCGCCGCTTCGGAGAGAACCCTGATAACGACCCATGGCGCCTTCTTTCTCCAGCCGCCACCTATGAGAATACCGGATCGGTGCCGCTCGCAACAGGTGTGACCGGTTCTAAGGGGGTTGCCGGCAACTCCAAACGGAACACATTCCTGTCGCCGGCGCGGAACATGCGCACATCGCCGCCTTGGGCCCTGGCGAGAGCTCGTGAGACCGTCAAACCGAGGCCGATCGATCCTGGTTGAGAAACGGCATGATCGGTCCGTTCGTACGGTTCGAAGATTCGTTCCATGTCGGCCTGCGAAATGCCCGCCCCGTTGTCGCTGACTTCGATGGCCGCACGACCATCGGAACCACTGATCTCGATCATCACATCGGGTCCGCCGTACCGGAAAGCGTTGGTGATCAGGTTGCGCACGATCTGGCGGGTGCGAGTCGGGTCGCAATACGCAGTGACCGGACTGGGGGGACGAGTGAATCTTGGGGACAGGTCGGGAACCGACATGAGGGTGGCATCGATCTGCTCGGCCAGGTCGACGAGTTCAGGCAGGACACTCACTTCGCCGATCTCGGCGCGGGCGACCACGAGGATGTCGTCTATCAGATGGGAGACCTCAATGCTGTTCTGTGCGACCAGAGAAGTGAACTCCTCACGATCCGCTTCCGTGAGATGCGGATTCTGCTTCAACTCCTGGGCAAACCCGACGACAGCGGTCAAGGGCGTCCGGAGTTCGTGAGCAACCGATGCCAGGAACCTGTCTTTGGAGTGCAGCATCTCTTCGAGGCGCTTGCGGGCATCGGTCAGCTCGGTCACATCACTGATCGACACCATCACACGCGAATAGTCGAATGTGCCATCGATGGAGACCGGCTGCCATCGGAGATCGAGGTGGAGTTGCCGCCCATCGGCAGCATGGGGAGACACAGAAATCTGCACGGCCGTGCGGCGTTCCCATATCGCCTCGATGTTGGCTACGAAGCTCGCCCGGACGTCATCGGTCATCAAGCTGCGAAGATTCACATTCGCAGAGCCTGGACTCAGAGTCTCGTTGAGGGCGACCGCAGCCGGGTTGGCCTCGGTCACCTCTATTGACTCGACCAGGCTCACAAGAGTGTCGGTGTCGGCGAGAAGCGGGCCGATGTCGGTTATGCCCTCGGATCGCCACCGATCCAGCACCGCCTCCACCGCAGAAAAGTCCTGGCGCTGGATGGCGATGGGTGCCGACTGGAACAGGTGCTTGTGGCGAAGTTCGCTCTCGATCAGCGCAGCCTCGGCTGCTCTGCTGGCAGTGACATCCTCGACAACCGCCAGGAACCGAGGCGCCGATCCCCCGGGGCGTTCCACCGCCGTTGCCTGGGCACGGCACCAGCGCTCCCTCCCCCCTGTGCCCAGTCGTAGATCAAACTCCGCCACACCGCCCCGATCGATGAGACCGCTGGCCAGTCCTGCCAGCTGCTCGGCGTCATCGGGGTGGAGAAAGCCTCCGACGAACCTCCCGACCACATCGGTCTCCGATTCGACGCCCACTATCGCCCAGAAGGCGGGATTGGCCGAGAGCACCCTCCCGTGAACACCGCATACGACGATCCCGACACCGGCATTATGGAATATCGCCTGATAACGCTGCTCAGACAAGGCCAGCTCTTCGACGACTCTCTCACGTTCCTCGGCCAGGATCTGGGGTCGGCGCATGAGTTGGTGGACACCGACACCGGCCAGAAGGGCGATGATGATCCCGGCAATCCAGGTGGTCCCGGTCGTGGGGGCGGCCGCGGGCCAGCCTTCGGTGGGCCGCATGGCAAGGACCCACACCGTTGGAGTGGCACCAAACCGGAAGTTCTCGACGACAGGATCACCTTCGAATGCCGCAGGGGTGCCGGCCATTGCGTGGGACTCGTCGGTACGTTTCAGACCGGCGATCCGCGACGAACCTTCCGGATAGGGCAAAGCTTCTGACCAGATCGCCGGCCAGTCGAGCACCACCGCGGAGAATCCCCAGAAGTCGCCGCCCGAGAGATAGATCGGCTGGCGGACTATCAGACCCAGGCCGCCCTGCACGAGTTCGACGGGTCCTTGAACGACGGTGTCTCCGCTGGTGATCGATGGTTCCAACAATTCTCGGCGCCGAGGGTCGGCCATCAAATCCAGACCGACGGCGGCTTCGTTGCCGGCAACCGGATACACGTATTCGAGAATCGACTGAGGAGCCAGTTGCAGGCTGCGGATGTGTCGAGAACCGCCCATCAAGGACTCTGCCAGGACCGGGAACTCGCTCATTAGCTTGTCGGGATCGTCGGCGTTGATACTCACGACGGCGGCCAGCGCCGCGATCGAGATCGAGTCGCGTTCGACGATCGCCCCCAGGGCGTGGGCTCGCTCTCCCAGCTCGGTGGCGACCGACGCTCGCACTTCTGCGAGGTGGGCGCGCCTGGCGCCCGCATCAACGAACCAGGTCATGGCGAGA
>JBFJTO010000227.1:0-3090 GCA_041625295.1 Acidimicrobiia bacterium
ACAGGTACCCACCAGGGGATGCCGGTATCGGTGATGGGTACCGGAATGGGGATCCCGTCGGCTTCGATCTATGTCACCGAGCTGATACGGGAATTCGGCGTGAAGCGGTTGATAAGAGTTGGGTCCTGCGGCGGGATCGCCAAGGACGTGGAGCTTCGTGACGTCATCATCGCAACCGGTGCGTCCACGGACTCGGGTGTGAACCGAACCCGCTACAACGGCTGGGATTATGCGGCCACCGCCGATTTCGGGCTGGCGCGAGCGGCGGTCCAGACCGCCGAGGAGATGGGTGTCGGGTATCGGACGGGTGTGGTCCATTCGGCCGACCTGTTCTACAACCCGAAGAGCGATGCATTCGGCGTGATGGACCGGATGGGAGTTCTCGCTGTCGAGATGGAGGCGGCGGGCCTATATGGCGTCGCGGCCGAGTTGGGAGCCCGGGCTCTGACGATCGTCACCGTTTCGGATCACGTGATCACGGGAGCAGCCACGACTGTGGAGGAACGCGAGAAGACCTTCAACGACATGATCCGGATCGCCCTGGGCGCCCTCCTCCACGACGCCGACGTCTGAGAACGCGTCGATGAATCACAGACGCGGTCATGGGTTGATCACCGACCACGGTTGACGGGTTTTCCCACCGTTCCACCAGGTCAAACGCTCTCGAGGGCATTGGACAGGTCGGCGAGCAGATCCTCGGGATGTTCCACACCCACCGAGAGACGGACCAGACCGGGTGTGATGCCGGTGGCGCGCTTGTGCTCAGGGTCCACTCCCGCATGGGTCATCGAATAGGGATGTTCCGCCAAAGACTCCGTGCCACCAAGACTCACCGCCAGCTTGACGAGCGACAGTGAATTGAGAAACCGGAAGGCGCCCTCCTCGCCGTGTTTGACCTCGAAGGAGATCATGGAGCCCGCTCCCAGACACTGCCGTTGATAGAGCTCGAATTGCGGATCGCCTTTCTCGAGGAATCCCAGATAGCGGACGGTCTCGATCTTGGGATGTCTGGCCAGGACCGCGGCCACCTTTCCGGCTGTTTCCGCCTGACGATTCATGCGCAGCGCCAGTGTTTCCAGGCTCCGCAACAGGAGCCACCCTGTCCACGGGTCGGCCATGGTCCCGGTGAACGTCCGCATGGCTGCCACCGGCTTGAGCGCCTCTCTGGTCCCGACGGCTATCCCGGCGATGAGGTCGGAGTGGCCGCCAAGAAACTTGGTGGCCGAGTAGATGACGATGTCGGCACCGCTGGCGAGGGGCCGCTGGAACACGGGTCCGAGGAAGGTGTTGTCAACGACGACCGGGGGCTTGTATCCGGGTGATCCATGGTTGCTTGCCATCCTCGAGGCCATGGATATATCGATGAGATCGTTGGTGGGATTGGCGGGAGTCTCGAGATAGACGAGGCCGAGGCGCCGTCCGGGTGCTTCGGTGGAGAGTTGGGCCTCGATGTCGGCCTCGGTCATCGTGGCGTCGAAGGCAACGGCGGCGATACCGAATTCCCTCAGCGTGTGGTTGACGACGTGGTCGGTGCCGCCATAGACGGGACACGAATGCAAAACCACATCGCCCGGGCGCAAGAACGTGAACAGCGTGGTCGTGATTGCCGCCATTCCGCTGGCAAAGGCCAGCCCCATCTCCGTGTCCTCCCACATTGCCATCCGATCTTCGAGGATTTCGAGGTCCGGGTTGTTGATGCGGCTGTAGATGAGACCCGGTGTCTCGTCGTCTCTTCCTTCTGTGAGTCCGTACGCGATGGCAAAGAACCTCTTTCCTTCTTCGGCCGATGAGAAGGCGAATGTCGAGGTCTGGAATATCGGTGACTTGAGCGAACCCTCCGACCATTCGGGCCGGTAGGCGTATCCCATGGTCAGGCTCTCCGGTCTGAGCTTGCGCCCGTCTATGTCCTTCCGATGCGAATCGCTCATGGCTCCTCCATGGGTTCTCTTGTGCTTGAGGCTAGGCCACCTCCGGTGGTGCGCCGCCGCGATTCTCTTCCGGCTGAGCGTGAGACGTCAACGGCTGATGGGGGACCTTCGCGACGCGATGAGCGCAACGGCCACGACGATCAAGGGGAGCGCGATCCAGGCCTCACCGGTGATGGTCTCGCGGCCGAGGGTGACCCCGAGGGCGACGGCGACTATCGGGTTCACATAGGCGTAGCTGGTGGCCAGCGCCGGCCTGACGACACGCAACAGATAGGCATAAGCCGTGAATGCGAGCAGTGACCCAAACGTCGTCAGATAGATGAGCGAGATCACGCTCGACATCGCGGGATCGGCCACTGTCTCCCCTCTGATGATCCCGGCGACGAGAAGCCCCGCCCCTCCGCCGAGCATGACCGTGGCCGTGCGCATGTTTCCGGCAGGCATGTCGATGTGGTTTGACCAAACCGAGCCGAGCGACCACAGCATCGGCGCCACGATCACCAGGATGAGTCCGGCCGGCGCAGACACGAAATCACCCTCGCGCGAAAGAACTGCGGTCCCGACCACGCCCACGAACAGCCCCAGCCACTCTTTTCGACCGGGCCAATCGCCGAACAAGCCCGCGGCTAGAGAGGCCCACACCGGTGTCATGGCGATTGCCGTGGCGGCCAACCCGGATCCGATCCCAATGGACTCGGCAATGGAAACCTGCCCGAGACCGCCCACGAATAGAAGCGAGCCCACCAGAGCGGAGTTCCGCCACTGGATCCGCGATGGCGTGGCCACCCCCCTGTGCTTCAACCACGAATACAGGATGATCCCGGCGGTGAGGATTCGAATGCCGTTGCCAAGCAGTGGGGGAATCGTGGCGACCATCCAGCGAATGGCGAGATAGGTGGAACCCCAGACCAGGTAGACCGTCATCAGGGCGGCGGGTATCAGCCAGCGGGTGTCGGATCTGCGCACGAATAGCCGAGCCTATACCGTTGCCGGATGACCGATTCCGGGGAGCGGATCGATGACCCAACCGATCCGAGGCTGGCCGACTATCTCGCCCTCACCGATCAGCCGCGCCGAGAGGCGGAGGAACGGAGATCCGGGTTCTTCATATGCGAAGGCCTGGCGCTCGTGACGAGATTGTTGGACTCCGGTTTGGGCGTGC
>JBFJTO010000228.1:0-3078 GCA_041625295.1 Acidimicrobiia bacterium
GCGAACAGCATCATCCAACCGGTGTCCCTCTGGGAGAGGATGTCGGTCTGGTCGGCCCAGATAGACCAGGATGGAGCGAGGGCGCGGCTGACGTTGGTGAGAACAATCGGGAGCCGTGCACCAGCTGCCCAATGGAGCATCTCGTGCATGAGCGCCAGCCCTTGACCGCTCGTGGCCGTGTAGGCACGTGCTCCCGCCGCAGAGGCGCCCACGCAGGCTGCCATTGCGGAGTGCTCGGATTCGACCGTGATGAACTTTGCCGGTAGCCGGCCCGAGGCGGTCAGTTCGGAGAGAAGTTCGACGATCATCGTCTGAGGGGTGATCGGATAAGCCGAAATCACTTCGACACGGGAGAGCATGGCCCCGTAGGCGGCGGCATGGTTGCCGGTGAGGAGAAGCCTCTCAGACACTGGTCGCCTCCCTTTCATTGACGAGGATCACGACGTGCCCCGGGCATTCGGTCACGCAGATCCCGCATCCCTTGCAGAACTGGAGATCGAGGACCGGTCCGTCGTCCCACTTGATGGCGCCATCGGGACAAAAGACGAAGCAGGTGCCGCAGGCGTTGCAATGCCCGCAGGACAGGCAACGTTCGATCTCGGAGAGGGCTTCGGCCCCAGAGATCGTTGCTGTCTCCTCGTCGAACAGCCCCACCCCCCAGGTGGTGTGGTCTGCAACCCGGGCGTGACGGACCGCATACGCTGGATTGACCTCGGAAGCTCCCACAGTTTCTGCATCTCTTTCGTTGGGCCAGAGATGTCCGAATCCGAGCCGGCGGTCGATGGCGCGTGCGGCCATCCGTCCCGAAGCGATGGCCTCTACAACCGTGGCCGGTCCGCTGATGAGGTCGCCACCGGCGAGAACCTTCGAGTTGGCTACGGTCCCATCCTCGCCCACGGCAAGCCAACCGGCCTCGTCGACGGCTTCCGCCGGAAACACCGATGTGTCGGCAGTCTCACCGATCGCAGAAAAAACCGCATCGAATCGCAACTCACTGAATTCTCCGGTTGGTTCCGGGGAACTGCGCCCGGATGCATCCGGGTCTCCGAGATGCATGTTCTCGACGCTGACGGCAAGCTCGGCACCGTCTTTGGAGACGGACCGGGGCATGGAGAGCCACCGGAAGACCGTTCCTTCAGCTACAGCGTTCTCATACTCCTCGGCAATGGCGGGCATCTCAGAGGCCGTGCGCCGGTAGAGAACCGTCACCTCCGCACCCATCTTGCCGAGCACCCTGGCGACATCCATGGCGGTGTTGCCGCCGCCAACGACGGCACATCGTTCGCCGACGAGACGGGCCGAACCACGGCCTGCCTCTTCGAGAAACGCCAGGCCCGGTTCCATGAGGCTCTCGCCTTCGATGTTCATGGGCCGGTGGTTCCAGGCGCCGGTGGCCACGAAGACGCCATCGAACTCCGCATCCAGTTCCTCGAGGGTGGCATCGACGCCCAGTGTCCATCCGGTGCGGAACTCGACACCCATGTTGGTGAGGCGTTCGATCTCGTCATCTACGATCGCCGACGGGAGCCGGTATTCGGGAATCCCGTATCGCAGCATGCCGCCCGCCCGTTGCTTGCGGTCGAACACAGTCACTCGATGCCCGCGATAACGGAGGAAGAAGGCGGCCGACAGGCCGGCAGGGCCCGATCCCACCACGGCGACGCGCAACCCGGTCTCGTCTATCGGTTGCGGGTAGGGCAGATGGGCGGTTTCGTCCCCCATCCACCGCTCCAGCGCCCGAATCGATACCGCCTCGACCCCCAGGCGTGAGGCGAGGTTGCACTCCTGTTCACAAAACCGCGGGCACACCCGGCCGGTGATCCTCGGGAATGGATTGCGCTCGATCGCGGTGGTGAACGCATCCGCTACGCGACCGGCGGCGATTTCCGCGGCAAAAGAGGGAAAGAGATTTCCCGCGGGACATCCGGCACTGCAGGGAGCGAGCCGCTCGACCAGCACCGGTCGGACACTTCTCCATTCCCCGGTCATCAGGGTCGTGCTTGTGGCAGCTACCGAAACGGGAACATCCGGATAGTCGTCGACATGGCTGAAATCGCTCAAACGCTCACCCCCAAGAGTGCTCGGTCGTGAGCCTCGACCGCGGCGGCGCAGTTCTCGGCTGCCTTGTTGGGCACCTGATGCTCGATCGCCGCCAGGAGATGTTCGAGGCGGACAACCCCTGTGGCCCGCACGAAGGCGCCCAGAATCGCGGTGTTCACCACCGGTTGAGCCGCTGTGCCCAGCCCGTGGCTGAGGGCAATCGCCGATGCGTCCACGGTTGCCGCACGGAAGGGGTGATGGATACCGAGGGCGTCCGGTGCGTCGGAGGTGTTCACGACCACCCATCCCCCCGGTCTGAGCCCGGATAGGACGCTGGGATTCTCGAGAAGCGCCCTGTCGAGCACGAGGAGGTGGTGGGGCGAGCGGATGTCCTGACGGACGAAGAGGTCGTCGCCGGGTTCGGCAATTCGGGCAAAGGCGACAACCGGGGCCCCCCTTCTCTCGACGCCGTAGTCGGGGTAACTCTGAACGTAGACCCCGGTGAGGAATGCGGCTTGGGCGAGAGTCTTGGAGGCGACCACGGCACCTTGTCCGCCGCGGCCGTGGATCCGTAACTCGATCATCCGAACATCTCCTGGCTAGAGAATGAAGGGCAATTGACCCGCGCGGGAGGGGCCGAATGGCGGTTTATCGGCATGCCCGAGGACTGAAAGTCCCATTTTGCAGCGCACACCGACCGTCGGACGGTCGTGTGGTCACTCGGCGGCGTCGGTGATGCTCTCCGATAACGAGGGGTGCACCATCAGGGTCTCCACCAGGACGGACACGGTGATCCTGGCCTGGACGGCCAGCGCAAGGATCCCGATCAGCTCCGAAGCGCGGTGGCCGACGATGGTTCCCCCGAGCACCACCCCTGTGGCCGGGTCGGAAACCACCTTGACGAACCCTCTCTCCTGGTCCTGCAGCACCGCCCTCGCGTTGGCTGCAAAGGGCACCTTGGTGGTGCGCACCTTTCGCCCCAGCATGGCGGCATCCACTTCCTCGAGTCCCACCGAAGCGATCTCGGGTTGCGTGAAC
>JBFJTO010000229.1:0-3030 GCA_041625295.1 Acidimicrobiia bacterium
GGCACGCCGTCATCATGTTCGGGTGTGTGCTTCGTGCCGAAGTCGACCGGATCGTCGTAGGTTCGGAGACCAATGTCCAGGACAACGCCGTGATCCACTGCGACGCCGGTTACCCGGCCATCATCGGCGAACGAGTGACAATCGGCCATGCCGCTGTGGTCCATGGCGCCATGATCGGAGACCATTGCCTGATCGGCATCGGAGCGGTTGTTCTCAACGGGGCCGTCGTCGGCGAAGGCGCGTGGGTAGCGGCCGGGGCCGTGGTTATGGAAGGAGCCACCATTCCGCCGTGGACTCTGGCCGTCGGCACACCCGCGCGGACGCTCCGCATCTTGACCTCCGGTGAGATCGCCAGACAGGACGCCGGCGTCGAGGAGTACCTCAGGCTTGCCAAGGTCTACGCAGGCTGACCCTCAGTTTCGCCCCGGACCAGCGTGTGGCCGGGTCTTGTCGCCACGGTGCCCGTCATGCGTCCGGATGACCCCGCCGACGTCGATCGGCAGGCTTGGCGACTCCTGATCGGATGGCGAAGGTACCCTCGCGGGGGTTCTATGAGAATCACTCCCGTAATCCTGTGTGGAGGCTCGGGCACTCGGCTGTGGCCCGTGTCGACGCCGTCGCACCCAAAGCAGTATCACGCTCTCGCCGGCCCGCGCAGCCTGCTTCAGGAAACTGCTGAACGGGCCATCGCTCTGGAGCTCGAATCCCCGATCGTTGTGTGTGCCCACGCCGACCGCGAAGTCGTGGAGTCTCAGCTCGCCGAGGTCGGTGTGACACCCGCCACGGTGATCACCGAACCTGGGGGCCGAAACACCGCGCCTGCCATGGCTGCGGCAACACTATCGGTCCAAGACGGGGGATTGATGCTGGTCATGCCGGCCGACCATGTCGTGACCGATGTCGAAGCCCTGCGATCGGCGGTGGCGTCGGGAGCCGCAGCGGCTCGAGCGGGACGGCTCGTTGTCTTCGGTGTCGTGGCCACGAGACCGGAAACGGGTTATGGATACATCGAGGCCGGGGAGCCCCAAACCGGCTGGACAAAGGTCGCTCGGTTCACCGAGAAACCCGAACCGGCGACCGCCCAACGTTTGGTCGACTCCGGGTACTTGTGGAATTCGGGGATGTTTCTCTTTGAGGTTTCCACCGCCATCGAGGAGTTGGATAGGTGGGTTCCTCTGGTGATGGATCGAGTGCGTGCCGCTATGCCTGGCAACTTCGCTTCGCGCATCGAGCTCTCAGAGGCGTTCCTCGAGGCGCCTGCCATCGCCTTCGATCGAGCCGTGATGGAGAAGACGGATCGCGCCGCGGTGGTGCGTCTGGACGCCGGGTGGAGCGATGTCGGCTCTTGGGATGCGCTCTGGGACCTTCTTCCCAAGGACTCCGCAGGCAACGTTGCTCAGGGTGACGTCACGCTCTTAGATGTGTCCGGTTCCTACGTTCGTACGACCGGACGGGTTGTGGTCCTCGGCTTGTCCGATGTCGTTGTCGTCGATGCCGGCGGAACGGTGTTGGTTGCGTCGCGATCGGCCTCTCAAAGGGTCACCGAGGTTGCCAACCCGCCCCGCTCCCATGCGGATACCGCAAGCCCGGGCGTTGAAGAGGTCGATCCGGGTGCCGGCGCCTAGCATCGCCGCGATGAAACGGATCGCCATTCTCGTCGCCGTCGTCACACTGGCTTCATGTTCTCCTTCAGTGGACAAAGCTGCAACGGGCGAAGAGATCTATCTCGAGTTGTGTGCCCGCTGTCACGCCGCGGATCTCTCGGGTGGAATCGGACCGAGCCTCGGTGTGGGATCTGAAACCGACACCAATCCGGACACATTCCTCGAGAGCGCGATCGTGCACGGCCGCGGCCGCATGCCTTCTTTTGGCAGCTCCCTCGATGACGATCAGGTGCAGGCGCTCGTCCGATATGTGAGAGAGCAGCTGAGTTCGGGATGAACCCCCTCGAACTGGAGATTCACGCGGTGTGCCTGCCGATGAGGCTCCGGTTCCGCGGAGTGATGTGGCGGGAGGCTTTGTTGATTCGGGGACCCGTCGGTTGGGGCGAATTCTCGCCATTCCCCGAGTACGGGCCAGACATGACCTGCCGGTGGCTGGCTGCGGCCCTCGAGTCGGCATGCACTCCCTGGCCGGACGCCGTGCGGACCGAGGTGGCTGTCAACGTCACCGTCCCGGCCGTCGATCCCGAGGCCGCATTTGCTCTGGTTGCCGGGTCAGGATGTTCGACTGCCAAGGTGAAGGTGGCCGAACCCGGGCAACATCTCGATGAGGATGTCGCCAGAGTCGCCGCCGTCAGACAGGCAGTTGGACCCACCGGGAAAGTGCGGGTCGACGCCAATGCCGGTTGGACCCTCGAGGAAGCCGAGTTGGCCATAACGCGCCTGGATGAATACGACCTCGAGTTTGTCGAACAGCCTGTCCGAACCATCGCTGACATGGGGGAGTTGAAGGGGCGCGTGGGCGTGCCCATTGCCGCCGACGAGGTGGTGCGCCTCGCCTTCGATCCGATGGAGGTGGTCGAGGCCGGGGCTGCCGACCTGCTGGTCCTGAAAGTGCAGCCACTCGCGGGTGTGCACCGGGCCCTCGACATCGCCAAACGCTCACGCATGCCTGTCGTGGTTTCCTCGGCCCTCGAGACGAGCGTGGGTCTGGCCGGCGGACTGGCCCTCGCCGCAGCCCTCGAAACCCTGCCATATGCCTGCGGTCTGGGAACCGCGTCGCTGCTGGGCGGCGATGTCAGTCATGATCGGCTGGAGCCGGTCAACGGCTTCATCCCGGTGCGCCGCCCCGAACCCGATCCCGAGCTTCTCGAAGAGTGGGCAGCAGATCGTGAAACCGAATTACGTCTGATGCGGCGCTACCGGGAGGCCGCGGAGATGCTGACGTGAAGCCGCCCAATCCATCCACTGCCATCGCCCGGACCTTTGTCGACGAGTTGGTGCGCAACGGAGTGGAGCACGT
Organism: Acidimicrobiia bacterium; assembly: GCA_041625295.1. Classification (GTDB taxonomy): domain Bacteria; phylum Actinomycetota; class Acidimicrobiia; order Spongiisociales; family ZC4RG35; genus JBFGRR01. The sequence goes on from JBFJTO010000229.1 coordinate 2,965, forward strand.
TGTATTCGCGCCCGGATCGCGATCGACCGCTCTGGTGCTCGCTTGTCTGGACGAGCGCCGTCTGAC
>JBFJTO010000230.1:0-3028 GCA_041625295.1 Acidimicrobiia bacterium
GAGATCTCGGGTCGGAGCGTCAACCTGGCACCCGAGGCGATGAACTGCGCCGCTCCGGACACGGGGAACATGGAGATTCTCCACATGTTCGGCAGCGACGATCAGAAACAACGCTGGTTGCAGCCTCTTCTCGAAGGCGAGATCCGGTCGTGCTTTTCGATGACGGAGCCGGACGTGGCTTCGTCGGATGCCCGCAACATCCGCACCAGGATCGAGCGCGACGGAGATGAGTTCGTCATCACCGGGCGAAAGTGGTTCTCGTCGGGCGCGGCCTCGCCCCGCTGCAAAGTTTCGATAGTCATGGGTATCACCGACCCAGATGCCGATGTCTACCGGCGTCAATCGATGGTCCTCGTGCCCATGGATGCGCCCGGTGTGGTCGTGGAGCGTGACCCGGGCGTGTTCGGATATCACGATCGGGGGGGGCATCCCGTGATTCACTTCGATCATGTGCGGGTGCCCGTCACCAACCTGCTGGGAGAACTCGGAGGAGGGTTCACGATCGCGCAGGCGAGGCTGGGACCCGGTCGGGTCCACCACTGCATGAGGGCTCTGGGTGCCGCCGAACGCTGTTTCGAACTGATGGTGCAGCGGTCCAAAGCGCGGGTGGCTTTTGGCAAGACTCTCTCCGATCAGGGGGTTGTCCGGGATTGGATTGCCGAGTCGCGCATGATGATCGAGCAAGCTCGATTGCTGGTCCTCAAGACTGCATGGATGATCGACACCGTTGGGGTGTCTGCGGCGCGGGTCGAGGTCTCGGCGATAAAGGTGGTCGCTCCCAGGACACTGGTTTACGTCGCCGATCGGGCCATGCAGGTCTTCGGCGGCGCCGGCTTCACAAACGATTTTCCGCTGGCCGCTCTCTATTCGCTGGGACGTTGGCTGCAAATGGCCGACGGGCCCGACGAGGTTCACAAGCGTTCGGTCGCCCGGGCCGAGATTGGACGGTTCGAGGCCGGCGCCGTGCCCGATCCCTATCAATTCGACTGATTCCATCCCTGTTTAGGGAACGAATCCCCTTTACGCGTGGTTTAGGACGAGTGCATCATCCTCATAGGGGATATGGAAATGGACCTGCTCTTGGATCTGGAATCGTGGAGGGAAGCCGGCGCGTGCTTCGACCGCACAGATCTCACATTCTTCCCGTCTCCCGATGACCGCCTGGCCATCATCTCGGCCAAAGTGGTGTGCGCCTCTTGCCCGGTTCTCGACGATTGCCTCTCGTTCTCTCTCGAGACCAATCAGGCAGATGGCATCTGGGGGGGAACCACGCCAACCGAAAGGGTCAAGTTCCGGCGCCGCTGGCTGCGTGACCTCAGAGAGGCTTCATAGCCCCGCGCCGATCAGCGCCTGCGGCGTCGAACCGCCGGTTCATCCTGACCTTCGACCCCGGGTACCGCGATGTGGATCAAAGCATCACCCTGGGCGACGAGCGGCGTCTGCGTCTTTGCGATCACAAACCCACCGACCGTTGCTTTGATCCGGGTCGGACGCCCGCCAAGGGCATCCCCGATGGATCCGATCCGGCTGCCCTCTTCCAACCTGTCGCCCAGGTGAACATCGACGTGGGCAATGCCCGATCTCGAAGCGCGCACCCAGGTTGTCTTGCGGATCTCGACCGGTGACTGGAGCGGTGGGGTGTGATTGCCGAAGTCACCCATACCCAGTTCGTGGAGTGTCCGCAGAACACCCTGGACACCCATCTGGATGCACTCCTCGTCGAAGCGCCCCACTTGTCCGGCCTCGAAGAGCAACACCCGGGCGCCTCGTTCGGTGGCGGCCTGGCGGAGGGACCCATCCCTGAGACGGGCGTGGATGATGAACGGCGCCCCGAATGCCGTTGCCAGTTCTCGGGTCCTCTGATCGTCGAGATCGGCGCGAATCTGTGGGGCGTTGGTGCGGTTCGCGGCTGCGGTGTGCAGATCGATGCCGACATCAGATTTCGAGACCACCTCCCTCATGAACAAGTGGGCGAGTCTGGATGCCAGCGATCCTCTCGTCGACCCGGGGAACGATCTGTTCAGGTCCCGCCCATCGGGAAGGTACCGGGACTGGTTCAGGAACCCGAGAACGTTCACGATCGGCACCGCAACCACTGTCCCGGAGAGTTTCCTGGCGTCGAGTTGCTTGAGAACCCGGCGGGTTATCTCGACGCCGTTGATCTCGTCGCCGTGGACGGCGCCGCTGACCCATACCCGGGGGCCGGGCTTGCTTCCGTTGACGATGGCAACCGGCATCGATTCCCAGGTCCCCGTCGGGAGTCTGGCGAATGGGACGTCGAATTGGTGCGAGCGACCCGGCAAGACAGTGGTTTCCCCGATCGTCACCGGACCGGTTTCACCCCTTGATGCGGTCACGGTTGTGGCCTTCCCTGGCGTTGGCGGCGATGAAGTCGATGATCTTGCCGGCGACATCGATTCCAGAAGCCATTTCGATGCCCTCCAGGCCCGGGGAGGAGTTGACCTCGAGAACCACGGGCCCGTGGTTCGCTTGCAGCATGTCGACGCCTGCCACGTTGAGCCCCATCGCTTTGGCCGCCTTGACCGCGGTTGCCCGTTCGATGCTCGTCAGTTTCACGGCCGTGGCCGAACCGCCGCGGTGGAGGTTGGATCGGAACTCGCCGGGGGCCCCTTGACGCTTCATGGAGGCAATCACCTTTCCCCCGACCACGAAGGCCCGAAGATCTGCGCCCTTGGCCTCTTTGATGAACTCCTGCACCAGGATGTTGGCGTCGAGCTGTCGGAAGGCGCCTATCACCGACTCGGCTGCCTTCTTGGTCTCGGCGAGCACGACTCCGACTCCCTGAGTGCCTTCGAGAAGCTTCACGACCACGGGCGCACCGCCGACGGTTTCGAGCAGTCCCTCGATGTCCTGGGTGGCGTGTGCGAATCCGGTTACCGGGAGGCCGACGCCTTCCCTGGAGAGGAGTTGAAGCGACCTGAGCTTGTCACGCGATCGGGTGATTGCCTGGGACTCGTTCACCGAGTACACGTTCATCACTTCGAACTGTCTGACGACGGCGGCACCA
>JBFJTO010000231.1:0-3024 GCA_041625295.1 Acidimicrobiia bacterium
AACCGGGAACCGGGAATGCCGGGGGGATGAACGTCAATGTGGACGAACTGTCCCGCACGATCGCATCCCGGGGCGTGAAAGTCGATGTGTATGTCCGCAAGAACGCCTCCGGGCTTCCGGCCGTGGCCGACGTGGATGGCAGTTATCGGGTCCATCACATCGACGCCGGTCCGCCGACCATCCTCCCTGTTCCCCGCCTGGCCCGGTATGTCCTCGACTTTGCTGCCGGTGTCATGGACCGATTCGAAGTTCCTCCCGATATCGTTCACTCCCACTACTGGTTGTCGGGATGGGCGGGGCTGACGATTCGGAGGAATCTGGGGATTTCCCACGCCAATTCCTTTCACACCCTGGGACGGGTGAAAGACCTCGCCAAGCGCAGGGATGAGCCGGCAGAGAGCTTGCTGAGGATCGCTACCGAGCACGAGGTGATCGAGGAGTCGGACTGCGTCGTCGCTTCCACACGTTCGGAGGCCAACGACCTGATGGAGCGCTACGGAGCCAACCCGGCCAAGGTCTGCATATCTCCGCCGGGAGTGGATCGGGAGATCTTCGGCCCCGGGTCCCGCAGCGACGCCCGGCGCGAACTGAACATGGGAGCGGGTCCTGTAGCGCTGTACGTCGGCCGGATCCAGCCTTTGAAGGGGGTCGATGTCGCCGTGGAGGCAGTTGCGCACGTTCCCGGCTTGCCCTTGATGGTGATCGGCGGCCCCAGCTGTTCCCAAGGAAAGGCCGAGTTGGCCAGACTCAAAGAGCAAGCCAGCGGGGCGGCAGTCAGATTCTTGGGTCCGGTGCCTCATCGTGAGCTGGCCACCTTCTATCGGGCCGCAGACGTGGTGGTTCTGCCCTCCCGATCCGAGTCGTTCGGTCTGGTTGCTGCGGAGGCACAGACGTGCGGTATCCCGGTCGTGGCCTCCAGGGCGGGCGGCCTGTCGGACGTCGTCTCTGACGGCGTGTCCGGCATCCTCGTTGATGATTGGGACCCGACGGCATACGCAGCCGCACTCGAAAAGGCGATCATCGATGGGGGGCTTGGCGGTGGGGCCCTCGAGTGGTCGGAGCGTTTCTCGTGGGAGGAGACAGCGGACCGTTTTCTCGAGTTGTACAACGGGACGGCGAAAAGTCGCGAAACACTCTCCTGAGGAAGATATGCACAGGGTGTGTGGATGATCGCCTGTGCAAAGCTGTGGATACGGTGGATAACCCCGTCTTCGGTGTCGCCGTCGCAAAGATGAGCGTGTCATAAGCCCAGTTGACGTCGGTTACGCGGTCGAAATCAACCCAAAACCCCGGGTTTGGCGTGATTGACCCCAGGCGCGGGAATCGGTACGTTTCGAGTGCAACGCCCGAGGTGCTGAATCGGGTTCGCGGACCGTTCGGGGAAGTGCGGAAAGCGGGCTCGAGGGGGTTCCTCGGGCGATTGTGTTCAGTTGATGCAGAGCCGCTGATATTGCTGGTGGTAGCTGCAGGATCCGACCGGGTCGAGCAGGTCGCGCATCGTTTTCCCGTCAACCCCGGAGGTACCGGCGTCGCCGGGCAGTGCCGGGGTTGACTCGGTGGTTGCCGCCGTAACCGGCACGGGGGCGGGTGCTGGAGCAACAGATGGCACCGCGACCGGAGCGGGCGGCAAAGTGGTTGTGGTGGTGGCGGTCACCGGCGCCGGCAGTGGTGGAGCAGTCGTCGTGGTGGTCGGCGGCGCCGTGGTCGTGGTTGTGGCCACCGCTTTCTTCATGAACATGAAAGTCACGTAGAGCTTGCCGTCAGGTGCGGTTTCCGCTCCGATGCCCACGTAGTTGAAATCGCCAAGGACATTGGCGCGGTGACTGGGCGAGTTCATGAATGCGGTGTGCAGAACCGAGGGATTGGGGCCGACACCCACGTTTTCGCCGAGAACCTGCCATCCGGTGGTCACCCCGCCCAGTTCGGCCGAAGTCGAATGGAATATCTCGCCGCGTGCGACCATCAATGACGTGTGGGCTCGTGCACCTGCAACCAGGTCGTTGTGGACTGCCAGCGGCGCCAGACCTTCAGCGCTTCGGGCCTGGTTGAGAAGCGTGAGGAATTCACCCTCTTCTGCTGGTGAGGCAAGAGCGGCAGTGCCGATGACCAGGAGAATGGCCAGGAAGGCTGCGAAGATGCGACCACGGGTGGATGGATTCACGCATCATTTATCGGTTCCCATCCCCACGCTCTGTAGTTGTTTTCTCGCTGTGCGTGGTTGAAATCTCCGTCAGATCCCGAAGATGAGTTCCCGAAGGTTGACGGGCCGGCATTCGAACGTGTCGAGATCGATTTTCACGGAGCCAAGACGCAGGCCTTTCATGCCTTCTCCAGCGTTGGTGATCACCTTCAGACCGGTTCCGTCGTACTCGAGGCGTCCCAGACCCAGGCTTCTTCCGGTGGCATCCTGGACGCCGACCAGAACGCCATCCAGACGCTCCAGATCGAGACCAACCGGCAGGGTGGGAGCGAACACCGTAGGTCTCACCCTCCAGCGTTCCAGCGGACCCGCGAAGGCGATCTTCATGCGGGCGGCTCGTCGGCTGGCACGCTCATCGGGGGAGGAGGGGGGAACGTTGGGGTCGGCAGGGACCTCATCGGTGGGGATCGAGAAGAACCGTCCCAACATGCCCACGACCGCTTCGAGCTCACTGCCCCTGTGAAGGGCGATGATTCGATCGGGTCTGATCAATTCGGTCTTGTGGTATTTGAGGCTCTCACCGACGACTCCCGAAATCGTTGCGGTGGTGTCGACGATCACGAGGTCCGCAAGTTGTCTCCCGTCGGCAGCGAGAGAAGATGTAGCGATGACGTGCTGAAGCACCAGCCTCTCGGGAGTGATGTGGCCGACGAAGTGGAGCAAGTCCGCTTGTTCCAGGTTGTCGAGATCTGCCTTGGATCGGAGCAGTTTGAGGCCGGCGCAGGTGGGGGGACCGATCGTGGTGTTACCTATGTCGGCATCCACGTAGGCCACGGTCCGGCCTGCTTCCAGGGCCACCACTGCCATGGCGATCGAGTAGGTGG
>JBFJTO010000232.1:0-3001 GCA_041625295.1 Acidimicrobiia bacterium
CCGGCCAAGACCAGCGCCAGCCAGACACCCGCCAGCGCCAGAAGCGTCATTGGGGCGAACAGCGCCATCACCTTGTCCGTTCGGGCAAAGCCACCCGGATCGGCCACCAAGCGAAACAGACGGCGCGATGCCCTGAAGGTCACAGCCGTCAACAAGCTGCGCGCCGACCGGGGCAGGACCATTGTTCTCACCGCAGATAACAGCGTCCCGCCCACGAGGGCCATCCCGGCAACGAGAACAAGAAATCTGATCACCGGATCCACGCTACCGCAGGTCAGCGTGCGTAGTGTTGACCCCATGACCGTTCACCGAATTGTTCTTACGCGCGACACGGCGCGTAAGACGGTTTTGTCATTTGGATGGCCGAAGTGAGACCGGTTGTGATCGTTGCGGGGGGATCGCCCCCGCCGGCGGGTGCCCTCGAAGATCTCCCGGTGCCGGCTCTGGTAATCGCCGCCGACTCGGGTTTGGATCATGCGATCCATCTCGGCATGTCTGTCGACTTGATCGTAGGTGATCTCGACTCGGTGTCCACTGCGGGACTGGAGACTGCCGCAAACGCACGGATCGAGCGCCACTCGCCGGACAAGGACGCCACCGACCTGGAACTGGCCCTCCAGGCCGCCATCGCCACCGGAACCGACAGAATCGTGATTCTGGGCGGTCATGGCGGAAGACTCGATCACTTGTTCGGCAACATGGCCGTCATCGCCTCTCCGCGTTTCGCCACAGCCGACATCGAGTGGGTCGCCGGTGCTGCCCGAATCCATGTGATCCACGACCAGGCCGAATTGCACGGCACCCCGGGCGAACTGGTCACTCTGCTGGGCGTGGGTGGCCCGGCAACAGGGGTTTGGAGCCACGGGCTCAAGTGGGAGTTGCACGGCGAGGAACTCCAGTGGCATGAGAGTCGCGGGGTCAGCAACGAATTCATCAGACCGGTGGTCTCGCTGGGGTTGGAGTCCGGCGTCCTCCTGTCGATCCAGCCCGCGGCCGAAGCTTGACGCTGGTGTTATCCGACCGTTGGGGTACCTTTTGGGCATGAAGACGAGACTTCTCGCATTGGCGCTGCTGACTGCGTCATGCGCAAGTCCGGTTGTCGCCGATGTGGCGACCACAACCGTTCCGACGACCCTCCCCGCACCTCCACCCGCGATCGCCGCACTCCAACCCATCCCCGAACCGGCAGCGATGGAATTGCCCACCGTTGTCGGGCCCGGTCCCACGGTGGCAACCGTCCGAGGGAGATTGGCGATCTATCCGGATCCATGGTCCTCAGAGCCGGGCGAATACCTGCCCGAGAAAACCATCCTGGGAACCCAGACCGTGTTGCGAGTCATCGACGTTCCCAGCGACGGATGGGTGCAGGTGAGTCTGCCGGGCCGCCCCAACGGCCGAACAGGCTGGATTCGCGTTGCCGATGTGGATCTCTCGACGGCGAGCTCGTCGATTCGCGTTGATCTCGAATCCCGCCGAATGGATGTCTTCCGCGACGGCAAACTCTTGATCACGACACCGGTGGCGGTCGGGTCTGCGACCTCACCGACACCGGCAGGGACCTTTTTCGTGACCGATGCCATCGACCTGTCGGCACATCCTGGAGCCTGGGGACCGTTCGCCTTCGGGCTGTCGGCCCGCTCCGATGTGATCACGGAATTCAATGGAGGTGACGGGATCATCGGAATCCACGGCACCAACCGGCCGTCTTCGATCGGTGAAGCCAGATCTCTTGGCTGTATCCGGGTCCCAAACGACGTCATCGCAGAGATGGCCAGGGTCATCGAGTTGGGAACGGTCGTGGAGATCGGTTCTTGGCCTCAGGAAGCGGCGACGGCGACGCCAATCGAACCTTCACCTGCGATGACTTCGGGCCTCGCCAGGTAATACCCCTGAAACAACTCGAACCCGAGGTCGAGGCACCGCTCCATGTCCTCGGCGGTTTCCACCTTCTCCGCCAGGAGTGAAACGTCGTACCGTCTGAGAAGATCGAGGGTTTCGATGACCTCGTCGGGCCAGAGAACGCCGATGTCGACTTTCACGATGTCAACGTATGGGAGCAGCCCGACCCGGTGATCGAAAATGGTGAAGTCGTCGAGGGCGATTCGATAACCCACGGATCGAAGCTCGCGAACCGAACGAATCACTGCGGCGTCGATGGTGACATCCTCGAGGATCTCGGCACCGACCCGGTCGGAGGGAAACCCGAACAGCACTCGATCGACGATGAACCGCCGGGGAAGGTTGACGAATGCGAGGAGATCGGCCAATGGATCGGCACCGGGTTTCGACCACATCGCGTTGGACAGGACACTCCGGGTGGCGGCGATCCCGTCAAAGACGTCTGCATGCTCGGCATCTGCTGCCGGGCGATACAACACCTCGAACGCCTGTGGCCGACCTTCCCGGTCGAATATCGGCTGGCGTGCGAAGAATGACTGAACGATCATGGCAATCCTGGATTCTGTCGTCACCTGACGCAAAGACTTGAGCTTTTCTTTCCAGCTCGAGACGCAGACCGAAAACTCATCCTCCGATCAAGCCGGCCAGCAACGACAGTTCCTCGGCGCTGCTCGTGAACACTCTGGGCTCGGAGATGTCGCGGATCTGGTCGAGATGGTCTCGAACATCCTCGACACCGGGTATGACCCCATCCCCCGAATACCAGCCGTCGTTCGACCCGATGAAGAATCGGGCAAACCGACCTGCACCCGCCGAGAAGATCTCATGGGTGTACGGATTCGCTTCGGAGGCGAGGTACACGACCATCGGCGTCACCTTCAGTGGATCGAGCCGATCCACAAACGGTCCGAGCAGATCTTCGGTCATCCTGGTCCGGGCCACAGGAGCGATCACGTTGGAGTGGATTCCATATTTGGCACCCTCGATGGCGATCACACTCGAGAGACCAACCCACCCCATCTTGGCCGCCCCATAGTTGGTCTGACCGAAGTTTCCGAGTAGTCCCGAATTCGACGACGTGAACACAACGCGCCCATACCCC
>JBFJTO010000233.1:0-2992 GCA_041625295.1 Acidimicrobiia bacterium
ATCGTCAGAAGCGACTGGGCTCCGCTCCAACCAAACAAGGCGGTCTGCACCAGCGCAACCGCGGCCGCCGCAGAGTGGACGGGTTCGGGGCTCCCCAGACCGGTCGGGTTCCATCCACCCGCATAGGAGCCCAGGACCGATGCCGAGTCCCCCGTCGCAGGCAGAGAGAATCCGCTCGCCGGGAAGGACCCGAACCAGAGGTGCCGCGATGCCAGGGCGATCACGACCGCACCCAGGGTGGCGACGATGATCGAAGCAGTTCGCCCATCCGAACCTTCCAACTCCTCTTCCGTTATCACCCCCGGCTCCTCGTCGATCACCCACCCGAATCGCTCGGCAAAGGCCGCAGCCGCCGAGCGCAACCTGATCGACCCCGCAACCTGGTAGCGGAACAACTCCTCGTCTCTGGTGACACGCACCGCAGCCACGGCGCGCCGGGCCAGCAGTGTCGAAGGCATGTGGTAGAGATTCCAACCAACCGAAAAGACCACGTTCCGCAGAACATCGGGACGACCCAGTAGCAATCGGGCCAGGCCATCGATGATGGCGAGTATCAGACCGACCGGAATGACCCACGAGAGCGTGATCCACCGGTAGGCCTTCAGCATGGCCCGCTGCCGACCTGCAAGTTCACGCCAGGATGCGACGTCGTGCCCGCAGCGCCGGGAATGGAGAACCTCCGAGGAAGGGGCGACCATCACCCGTGCTCCGGCCACACGGGCTCGCTGAGAGAAGTCGAGGCCCGCCGCCACGGGTGGCAGCTTCGCATCCGTTCCTCGCAGACCCTTGAGAAGGTCCCGGCGAACCAAAAGACACACGCCTGACACGTATGCGACATCTCTCACGACGTCGTATTGCTCGAGATCGACCTCTCCGGGATCGAGACCCGTGTAGGGCTCGCCGAACACGTCGGTGGCCGCTCCGATCGCTTCCAGAAGACTCGGGTTGGCGGCATCGAGGATCTTCGACCCGACCAACCCGGCATCGTTTCTCTCGGCTTCGAACACCAGCGCGCCCAGCGAATCCCTCAGCGGGACCGCGTCACCGTGGACTATCCACACATATTCATCCTCGGAGCCGACCACGGACAGGTACCGGGTCAGTGAGGGTTGGAACTCCAATCCGAGATCTGAAGCCATCGCCTCTCCCACGGCCCCACCACCGACCAATGTGACCGCGGTGGTTTCGTAGACTTGCGCCTGGACCGCGGTGATCGTGGCGGCGAGTTCATCCTCATGGACGAACAGCACCGCGACCGACACCTTTCGGTGCGGAGTGGAATCGATGACAGGATCGGTAGCTGATGTACTCGGGGTCGACATACGAACCTCCATTGTGGAGCAGCGCGTGGCAGGTAGGCAATCTCAGATGAAGAAAAGGGTTGTGATACTCGCTGGAGGTGTCGGGGGCGCGCGCCTGGCGAGAGGCTTCGAGCCCCTATCCAGTGTGGAAACGACGGTGGTCGTCAATGTCGGCGACGACGACACAATCCACGGTCTCAGAATCTCTCCCGATCTCGACACGGTGGTCTACACGCTTGCGAACCTGGAAGGACCCGAAGGCTGGGGGCGCTCAAACGAGACCTGGGGCGTCAACGAAGAGTTGGCCCGATACGGCCTCGACAATTCATTCCGACTCGGCGACCGCGATCTCGCCCTCAACATCTACCGGACGATGCGCATCTCGGAGGGAGCTTCGCTGTCCGAGATCACCCGAGAAATCTCCAAGTCGTTGGGATTGGCTTCACGGGTTCTACCCGCCAGCAACGATCGCATCCGCACCATGGTCGACGCGGACGGATGGATGGACTTTCAGACATACTTCGTCCGCCGAGGGCACAGGGACCGAGTCACCCAGGTCAGATTCGACGGCATCGGGGACGCAACACCGGGCCCGGGTGTGATCGACGCGATCGCGAACGCCGACGCCATCGTCGTCGCCCCGTCGAATCCGATCCTGTCGATTGCCCCGATCCTGGAGGTTCCCGGAATCCGGCCGGCGGTGGAATCGATACCGACGCGGATCGGCGTGAGTCCGCTGATAGGCGGTGCAGCTGTGAAAGGCCCTGCCGCAGCGTTGCTGGAGTCGCTCGGCCATCCGCCTGGTAACCAGGGTGTTGTCAGCGCTTACCAAGGACTGCTCACCGAGTTGGCCATCCACCACTCGGACTCGGGAGAGGCCCTCGTCGGACCCAGGGTGAGACCCACCGACATAATGATCACAGACAGGCAAGGGTCGCGGCGGTTGGCTGAGGAGATCATCTCGTGGATTCTGTGAGCGTCATTCCAATCACCGGCATCGGCGAGGTGAGCGCGGGCGACGACGTCGCCACACTGATTGCGGACGCCCTCTCCGCATCCGGGCTCGAACTTCTCGACGGAGACATCGTGGTCGTGACGCACAAGATCGTCTCGAAGGCCGAGGGTCGGGTGGTGGAACTGCCCGATGACGGTCCGGACGCCCATCGCTACCTCGTCGACCAGGAGGCCACCGCCATCATCAGACGACGCGGGAACCTGGTGATCGCCCGGACGAAGCACGGGTTCATCTGCGCCAACGCGGGCGTGGACCGCTCCAACGCCGGTCCCGGAAAAGCCATCCTGCTCCCCGAAGACCCGGACCGATCGGCCAACCGCGTTCGCATCCGGTTGGGACGCCAATTCAATGCAGACATCGCAGTGGTGATCACCGACACGTTCGGTCGACCATGGCGCCGAGGTCTGGTGGACGTCGCCATCGGCGTGGCCGGGATGGCCCCCATCACGGATCTGCGGGGAGAAACCGACCATTACGGGAAGGTCCTGGAGGTGACGGAGATCGCCACTGCCGATGAGATCGCCGCCGCCGCAGACCTGGTGATGGGAAAGGCCACACAGATTCCCGCCGCCATCGTGCGCGGGGTGGCCTGGCGGCCGGGCGACGAGGGTGTTCGGGCGCTGATTCGACCGGCTGAAGAAGACCTGTTCCGGTAGGGGGGCTCGCCCTCCTACCC
>JBFJTO010000234.1:0-2987 GCA_041625295.1 Acidimicrobiia bacterium
CCCTTGCCCATCCGCACCAGGCCGGATTCGTCGAGCATGGCCTGGTATCCGGCGGCTTCCACGGCCTTGGCCAGTGCGGGATCTCGTTGGTGGACCATGATCGCCTCGCGACCGGTGTTTCGACACAAAGCCCCCAGAGAGTCGTTCTCGAGCAGGTATCGGTCGATTGGTTCGCGTTCGGAGGCGGACACGATGATGATCAAACAGTCATGGGGAATCGCCGAGAGAACCCCTTCGATGACTTTGCGCCGTTCGTTGAATGTGGGGACCACGACGGCCATCGATCGCTCGACTGAGTTGATATCGGCCGGGTCGATCCGTGCGATGCTGTCGGTACCGGTGGGCCCGGATTGGAGACCGGAATCGATCTCGATCACCTGGGTCGGTTCGTGTATCCGAACGGCACCGAATCGTTCGTTCTTGCGTGGTCGCTCGATGCGCATGGGCAGCCGACACTACCTCTCACCCGGCGAAACGATGCCTCGTGGTGTAGAAGCGCGACAGCATCAGCATGGCCGTTGCGGAGGCTGTGACCGCAAAGACGACGATCGCCGGGTCGGCGTACGCGGTGCCGTAGATGCCCCAGAGTGCAGCCTCGGCGAGGATGATCCACCATGTTTCTGCCGAGATGCCGCTGGGGGCGTAGGTTCGGAAGGCGGTCCAGATGGCCGGGAGCACCTGGATTGCCGCCGAGGTCCCCAACACGATTCCCAGCGTGAGCCATCCGCTCAGGACTCCGATGGCCAGGAGGACGATCCCCCAGGCGAGGCCCCGCCATGCCGGGCCGGTGAGGGATTGTCCGGCCCGGGCGAGGAGAAACAGGATCACGCCGTAGAACGTGACCATCAGAGCGGCCGAAGGGACGCTCAGCCACAATTGTTGGTGGTAGAGGTACGCGGTCCACCCGGCGTTCGTGATCAGCCCGAGAGCGGGCCAGGTTCGGGAAACTCCGGTTGGATTTCTCGTTCTCCACAGTTTGGCGATCTGGGGAAGCAGCGATGCCACCGCCAACACTGTGGCCACGATGACGGCAACATCGGCGATGAGCATGGCAGGCGAGGTTAGGCGCGTCTCGACAGCCCGATATCAGGTCTGGTTTCGGGTTGCCGGACGGGGAGAGGTTCAGCGAAAGCGAGCGGGGCTGAAGGTGGCGGGCTAAACGTCGGCCATTTCGCGATCGTTGACTATGGATGCGGTCAGCATTCCGGCTCCCGGAGAGTTCTGTATCCCGGCCCCTCCCTGTCCGACCAGCCAGAAGAATCCTTTGGAGTCGGGCTCGAACCCGATCACCATCGACCCGTCGGGAGCGAAGGTACGCAAACCCGCCCATGCCGACCGAACCGAGCGTATCCCCAGCGTTGTGTCCTCGTTTATACGTTCGATGGCGATGGCGACGTCGAGTTCATCGTGACGCACATCGCAGGGTTCCATAGGGGTCTCGTCGGCCGGTGAACACAGCATTTGGACGCCATCTGGCTTGAAGTACCACTCGTGGGCGACGTTGAACACCAGGGGCCATTTTCTGGAAACCTCTGAAGCGGGCACCATGAATGCGGTTCGCCTCTTTGGTGTCAATCCGACGGGCGGGATTTCCGCCATGGCCGCCACGACGTCTCCCCACGCCCCTGCCGCGTTGACGACGACATCGGATCTGATGGTGCTGTCGGCGGTGGTGGCGATCCAGCCACGCGAGTCCCGGTCGAGTCTCTGCACCCGCGACTCGGTTCGAATCGCCCCGCCGTTTCGCCGCACGCCGCGCACGAAACCCTGGTGAAGTCCGGCAACGTCTATGTCGGCGGCATCTGGTTCGAGAAGCCCTCCCACCAGTCGGTCACGACGGAGGGCGGGGACCAACTCGATGGCCTCTTCACGAGTCAGGGCTGTCACCACTGTGGCCCCGTCGGTTTCCGCACGAATCACTGAATCCAACAGGTCCTTCTGGTCGGGTCGGGCGACGTTCAGCGCCCCGCGGGGCGTCAGGATCGGGGAGTCGGTGAGTCCTTCGGGAGGAGCATCCATGAATCCCCGGCTGAGGTGTGTCAACGGCCGGAGGTCCGGGTGACCATATGTGGCGAAGAACAGCGCCGCCGAGCGCCCCGTCGTGTGATGAGTCAGGATCTTTTCGGCCTCGACCACCACGACCTCATGGGTGTCGGAGAGGAAATATGCCGCCGATATACCCGCGATTCCTCCACCTATCACCAGGATCCGTGCCACGACTCCATGCTCCCATATTCGTGGTGCCGCCGCATCGCAATCGGGGGGATCCAGGTGCCGGTTGGCCGTCCCAGGCGAACGATCAGGTTCGCGCCGCCTCGAGCGCAGCCCACACCTTGGCCGGAGTGAATGGCATGTCGATGTGGCGAACACCGAGGTGACGGATGGCATCGTGCACAGCCGCCACGACGGCGGGTGTCGATCCGATGGTCCCCGACTCCCCGATTCCCTTGGCTCCCAGGATGTTCTGGTCGGTTGGTGTCTGGGTGTGATCGACGGTTATCGAGGGAAGGCTCGATGCCGTGGGGATGAGATAGGTGGTGAGGTTGGCAGTGACCGGATTGGCATCCGAGTCGTAGCCGACCCCTTCGAAAAGGGCTTGGCCAATCCCCTGGGCGACCCCCCCGTGGACCTGGCCGTCGACGATCATCCGGTTGAGGATCGTTCCACAGTCGTCGCAAGCCACGTGACTGCGAAGCTTGACGTCGCCGGTTTCGGTGTCCACTTCGACAACTGCGACATGTGACCCGAACGGTACCGAGGCCTCCGGCTGTTCCCACAGATCCTCTGCGCAGAGACCCGGATCCATGCCCGCCGGAACGGCGCTTTTGGCCATGACCGATGCTTCAGCCCAGGTCCAAGCCGTGGATCTGTCTCCGATGAGCGCGAAGTTTCCCTCATTGGTGAACTCGATGTCGTCGGGGTTGGCATTGGAGTGCAGGGCGATGACCTGGCGAGCCTTCTCGATCACCGTGTCGCCGGCGCGGAGC
>JBFJTO010000235.1:0-2972 GCA_041625295.1 Acidimicrobiia bacterium
AGCAGCACCTCCGCGCGATCCGGACGCTTTCTGCCTGCCTCCGTGTAGGGGTAGTTGAAAGTCACTGCAATCAGGCCGGACTCGCCCAATCGAGTCCTGAGGCCGGAGATGAGCGGATGATCCTGGTTTGTTCCCGCCCCATGCGCTACCAGAATCACCGGTCCCGAGTCTCCAGCAACCCGGACACTCACGCTGGAGTCGCTTCGCCAGCGAACAAGCTTCATCCGGTGGCATGGTACCGGCGGTAACGTCGACTCATGAAGGTCGTCATGTACCCGGACCCAGTGGAACTGGCCGCCGCGGCCGCTGAGCGCCTCCGTGACCTGATCGCGGGACCCGAATCCACGATCGGTCTGGCGGGAGGATCGACTCCCGGCGCCACCTACCGGCGTCTGGCCCAATTGGATGTCCCCTGGGAACGAACCGAGCTGTGGCTCTCCGACGAGAGATGGGTGCCGCCCGACCACCCCGAATCCAACGGATCGATGGCAGCAACAGCTCTCGCGGGTGTGCCGGCCACGCTGCTCAGGCCCCGATTCGGGAGTGATCCCGCGGCATCTGCCTATTCCTATGAGCAGTTGCTCCGCGATCACGTCACTCCAGACCGGTACGGCGTGGTGTTGCTGGGAATGGGAACCGACGGGCACACCGCCTCGCTGTTCCCGGGGACCGCTGCCCTCGAGAGCGATCTGTGGTTCGTCGAGAACTGGATTCCGCAATTGGAGGCCTACCGCCTCACAGCCACACCGAGGATGATCTCCGAAGCAGATCTGGTGATCGTGCTCGTGTCCGGAGCCGCCAAGTCTGCGGTTCTGGCCGACGTGCTCGAAGGTCCCGCCGACCGGTACCCGATCTCTTTCGTGCGAGAACTCGATTCGGTGTGGCTCGTCGATGAAGCCGCCGCCGAGCGTCTCACCGCCTTCACAATCGAGTAGCTCTCACAGAGGGATGGCAAATCCATAAACTCGACCGGGATGCGCTTCTCACTTCCTGGCTTGTTCCTCTTGCTCGCGGCATGCGCCGGTTCCCAGACCGCCGCCACACCCGTCGCCACATCGACACCACCTCCGACCTCGGTAACGACGTCGCTGCCGGATGCCCCGACCACGACTCCGGGTTCGACAACCACGGTCGATCGTTCTCTCCTATTCGACCACCTGGTGGAGTCGACCTCGTACGCAAACGACCAGGAGGTGGATATCCACGCCCCCAAGACCCTCGGTCCTTGGCCGGTTGTGGTGTCGATCCACGGTGGTGGGTGGTTCACCGGGTCGCTGGACTCCATGAGTCCCCTTGCCGACGACCTGGCCGGGAGGGGGGCCGTGGTCTTCAACGCCACCTACCGGACTATCACCAAGGGGGGCAGCTTCCCGAGCATGGTCGATGATGTCGCCTGCGCCGTCGCCTATGCGCGCCACCGCGCCCCCGAATTCACGACGACGCCCGGGCTGGTCACGATCATCGGCCACTCCGCAGGCGCTCACCTGGTCGCGCTGGTCACTCTCACCGATCGCTTTGGCGGGGATTGCCCCTGGGCAGAGAGCCGATTGCCCGATGCCATGGTGGGCCTGGCCGGTCCCTACAACACCGATCGACTGGCCATCATCCTGGGCCCGTTTTATGGGACCGACCCGGCCGAAGACCCCGCACCGTGGTTGGCGGGGAATCCACTCACCTACGTCGCCGACAGCCGCGGTGTGCCGATCCTGCTCATGCATGGCGACGCCGATGAGGTGGTGCCCCTGCCTTTCACCCGTGAGTTGGAAAAAGCTCTCACCGATGCGGGCAAGCCCGTCGAGGTCGACGTCATCGGATCGGCAGATCACAACACGATCAGGGACCCTCGCGTCGTCGGGGATCGGATATTCGAATTCCTGAAAGGTCAGTGACCGGCGATGGAGCGCAGCGGTCGCCGGGGCCCGAAACGGGGATAGTCGGCCTCGATCTCGAGCCATCGGACCACCCGGGCCCGGTGAGGACGGAATGGCTCCAGCAGTTCCAGCATTCTTTCGTCCGTTCCCCTCGCCTCCCCGGCGAGATTCCAGGACACCAGGTGCTTCAGATGAAAGTCGCCGACGCTCACTGCATCGGGATCACCGTGGCTGACCGCGGTGACTTCGGCGGCGGTCCATGTCCCTACACCCCGACATTCCAGAAGCGCCGTTCGCGCCACCGCAGGCGCGACGTCAGAGAGGCGTTCCAGCCTCTCCCAATCTGAAGCCAGTCGGCGCAAGACGTCGGCGCGACGCTTCTCGATTCCCAGTTCGTGGAATTCGTAGTACGGGGCCGCCGCGATCCGAGTGGGGTCGGGAGGTAGACGCAACCCGGCCATCGGACCCGGAGCATGATCCGAGAATCGCCTCATCAAGCCCTCGAGACCGGCTTTCGCTTCGGCACCGGCCACCTTCTGGCTTACGACCGCATAGACGAGCGACTCGAAGACCATTCCCGTCCGGGCGAACCTCACTCCCAAATGCCGGTGGGCCAAACCGGCGACCACCGGGTCGGACGTCGAGAATGCGCCGGGATCGTCGTCGAGGCCGGTGAACGCCCTCACTCTCTCCAATGCCCACACTGCCCCGTCACCCCAGGCTGATGAGTGGATGCCGGCTTCGTCGCGGCTGATCTTGAGCGTTGCCGGCCCAGCAGGAGTGCGCATCGCACGCCACCAGCCGTCATCCGCAAACTTCCCCCACAGGAACGTGACCGGTTTCAGCGTCCTCCTCAAATCGAGACGCCCGCCAACCCGCTCCACCATGGCCTCCATCACGGCGACCATACCGTTACCGTGGTGCGACGATGTCTTTCGACGTGGCAATCATCGGCAGCGGCTTCGGAGGCAGCGTCTCCGCCCTTCGTCTGGCTGAAAAGGGATATCGAGTGGCGGTCATCGAAGCGGGTAGTCGCTTCACGAGCCAGGACTTCCCGAAGACCTCATGGCACCTTCGCAAGTTCCTATGGGCTCCCCGGCT
>JBFJTO010000236.1:0-2971 GCA_041625295.1 Acidimicrobiia bacterium
CGAACCCCTTGGCAGAGGGTGGGGTTTTGGCATCCACGAAGCTCTCGACCAAACCGGCGCAGTCGCGGGACCGCTTCTGTTGGCGGCCATCCTGGCGGCACGTCAGGGCGATTACCGGCTGGCATTCAGCGTTCTGGCGGTCCCCGGTTTTCTCGCCATGGTCGCGTTGGTGGTGGCCCGTCGCACTGCACCCGGTGACGGCGATCCTCCTGCCAAAGGATCGAGTTCTCCGATTGTCGATGGCGTCGACTCGCGGGCGCGTCGGTACCTCGGATTCGTCTTCTTTTCGGCGCTCGGGTTTGCACCGTTTCCCCTCATCGCGTTTCACCTCGTCTCCAGATCCGTGAGCACAGACGCCAAGATTCCGCTGATGTTTGCGATGGCGATGGCGATCGACGCCGGCGCCGCGCTGATTTCGGGACGCATCTACGACCGGAGAGGGCTCCGCGTGTTGCTGGCCATGCCGGTGTTGTCGCTGTTCACTCTGCTTGCCTTCACAACCACATCCTGGGCGGTGTGGGTGGGAATGGCCGCATGGGGCGCCGTGATGGGAATTCAAGAGTCGACGCTGCGGGCCGCGGTGGGCGAGTTGTCGACCTCCGAACGCCGGGCAACCGCATATGGCGTGTTCAACACCGTCTACGGAATGGCGCTGCTGGGTGCAGGCGTCGTTCTGGGTGTGCTTTATGGGCTGTCGGTGCCCGCGTTGGTGGCGGTGGTGGTCGTTGCTCAGGTCTCAGCAGCGGCTGCGCTTCGTCGGGTGCTGGGTCCGGGTGATCCGGTGGCGATGGATTGATCGGGTCACCGGTCCGCAACCTATAGTCCCGGCCAGGCGATGGGGCTCGCCACAACCGCCAACGAGGCTGATGGCTCCTGTACACAGACGAGGAAGACGATGCCTCACGTCCGCTCCATCTCAATTGCCGCTCGAATTCGACGACAGGCTGCGCCATTGGCGGTTCTCGGTGGTGGTCTGGTCGGTTCGGCGGCACGGTCGTCGGCGCTTCTCTTCGCCGACTCGGCCGGTTCCCGATTCCCGGCGGTCACGCTGGGGGTCAACCTGACGGGTTCGTTTCTTCTCGCCCTGTACTTGGCGCGTCGACAACGGTCTGTTTCGTCGACCTGGTCTCTGCACTTCTGGGCGATCGGGGTCTTCGGGTCTTTCACCACCTTCTCGGCTTTCAGCCTCGAAGTGTTCCATCTCGTCGACGCCGGCGCCCCCCTCGTGGCCGGGTACTACGTGGCTGCGTCGACCATCGGTGGCCTTGCTGCGGCCGTGGTCGGCGGCAGGATTGGCAGGACTGCCCGATGACTGTCGTCATCGCCGTTGCAGCCGGGTCGGTGGGTGCGCTTGCCCGGTATCTGGCCACTGGCGCTATCCAGAGCGCCACCAGATCAGCGATGCCGGTGGGTACCGCCGTCGTCAACATCGTGGGAGCGTTGTTGCTCGGCGTCACCATCGGGGGGTTGGACCCGACCAGAGTCGTGACCCTCGCCCTGGCCGGTTTCCTGGGTGGGTTCACGACCTTCTCCACCTGGATGGTTGAGACGGTCGGCCTGGGCATCGTTCCAAAACCGACCTACAGGGCCATCATCAACCTGGTCGTGATGCCAGCATTGGGTGTGGCCCTCGCCGCGCTCGGATTCGTGATCGCCAACTGAACGGAGGGAACCATGGACTACTCGGCCGACAATCGACTCCTGCGGATCTTCATCGGGGAGTCCGACACCCACGATGGACGGCCGCTGTATCAGGCGATCGTGGAAACTTTGAGACGCGAAGGCCTGGCGGGGGCCACGGTCCTGAGAGGGATCGAGGGCTTTGGCAAGTCGAGCCGGCTCCACACGTCCCACATCCTCCGACTCTCTGAAGACCTTCCCATCGTGATCGAGTGTGTGGACACACTGGATCGGATCGAGGGAATCTTGCCCGCGCTCGACGAGATGATCGGAGACGGATTGGTGACGATGGAACGGGTCGATGTACGGGTCTACCGCGCCGGCGGGAAATAGCCGCCAAAGGTCAGATGCGCTCACCCGGTGGCGGACCATCGGTGGGTGGCCCCGCATATGCCTGGGCGATGAGCAGCCACTCCCGGGCCAGCGGTGAGGCAACCAGAGCGGTGTCGTCGAGGTGGCGACGCTGGGTGACGACCCGACAAAAGTCGACCGCTGGACCTGTCACCGACTCGGCTGCATCATCGACACCAAACTTCCAGACGGTTCCCGAAGGGGCGATCAGTTCGACCCGGACGGGTTCCACCGGGGCCGCGAGGCCGCGGTTGGTGTAGGACCAGTTTCGGGTGATGAATCCCAGCTGGGCAATGTGGCGGATTCGGTCGGTGATCGGGCGGATGACCCCCAGCGCATCGACGATGTCCTGGCCGTGAGCCCACAATTCCATGAGCCTCGCGGTCAGAAACGATCGTGATCCCATCGACGGGCCATACCAGGAGACCCGGGTGTCGTTGGTGAGTGTGGCTGCCGCCCCGGCCAGTTGTGCACGGTTGATGCGCCACGCCTCGAGCAGCTGTGCGGGTTCCAGCGCCCGGAACGGACCAAGCGTCCAGGTGTC
Organism: Acidimicrobiia bacterium; assembly: GCA_041625295.1. Taxonomy (GTDB): domain Bacteria; phylum Actinomycetota; class Acidimicrobiia; order Spongiisociales; family ZC4RG35; genus JBFGRR01. The sequence continues at coordinate 2,576 of JBFJTO010000236.1, forward strand.
CGCGGCGTCCAGACCCAGACCGGCGGCGGCCAGGAAGTCGTTGACCATGCGCATGAACCCGTCGGGATCGGTGATTGCCGTGGCAGCTGCATGGTCGAAGTAGGCGAGGTGGCCTATCTGATCTGCGATCGTCCAACCGGGACTGGGCGTGGCCAGGTCCCATTTCTCGTCGTCGATATCGGCAACGATGTCGTCGAGTAGGCCCTGTTCTGCCAAGAGGTCGTCGCGGACCTCGCTCACATCCATGCTGGTCGACCTTTCCGGTGCATCGGTACGGTACCGTTCAACGGGTTCCCCATGTCTGAGAGGATCAGTCTGTGACCGACCCGATCCGGATCGCCAATTGCTCGGGGTTCTACGGTGATCGTCTGTCCGGGGCCGCCGAGATGGTCGAAG
>JBFJTO010000237.1:0-2968 GCA_041625295.1 Acidimicrobiia bacterium
ACGACGGCTCCGACAACAACCGTCCCTCTGGTTCGTGGTGCCGGTGAGATTCCCGCATGGACGGTGGGCCAACCCTGGGGCACGACCCCGGGTCTGACGATGTTCCGGGGCAACCCGACTAGGACATGGCATGGCACCGGACCATTGCCAGCCGAGGCACCAAGCGAAGTGTGGCGGTACCCCGAGAAGGCCATGTGCGCGTCTTCGAGCGTCGGCTCCGAATCAAAGGTGTGGTGTGGAACCGGGTGGACCGGCCAGCCGGTGGTGTGGGAGCGCCCCGACGGTGTCACCGAACTGATCTTTGGCGCCTACGACCGCGCAGTTCATTTCGTGGATGCCTCCACCGGTCTCGACACCCGTCCTGCCTTCCAGACGGGTGACATCATCAAGGGGTCGGTGACTCTCGATCCCGACGGGTTTCCGCTCATCTACTTCGGCTCCAGGGACAACAAGCTGCGGATCGTCGCCCTGGATCGGCAAGTTCCCACCGAGCTCTGGTCGCTCGACGCGTACGCCGTTCAGGGCATCTGGAACAACGATTGGGACGGGAACCCCTCGATCATCGACGGCTTCATGTATGAGGGGGGCGAGAACGGATGGTTCTTCGCCGTGGAACTCAACCGCGGCATCGACAGCGAAGGTCTGGTGACGGTGGAACCCGAGATCGCTTTCAGCATGAAGGGTTGGACCGACGAACTCCTGGCCGAAGTTGGTCCCAACCTCTCCATCGAAGGCTCGGTTGCCTTCTTCGGTAGGACGGTCTACTTCGCCAACTCAGGGGGAAGAGTGGTCGGGGTGGACATGGACTAAGCCCTGGCCGGGGATGACCCGGTCGTGTTCGACTTCTGGGTTGGCGATGACGTAGATGCTTCCATCGTCATCGACGCTGAGGGAATGCTCTACGTGGCCGCAGAACTCGAACGCGACACCGCCCGGTCGCTGGAATTGGGTCAGCTGATCAAACTCGACCCCGGCCGGGCCGATCCGTTCGTGTGGGGTGTCCACATCCCCAGAGACGGCGTCGATGGGGGAATCTGGGCGACGCCTGCGGTGTACGGCGGATTCGTGTACGTGCCGACGAACACCGGGAGGTTGCTGGTCGTCGGTGCCCTGTCGGGAGAGGTCGTTTGGGAGGATCGGGTCGGCTTCCATGCCTGGTCGTCCCCGGCGATCATCGACGATGTCTTGCTTCTGTCCACCTGCTCGGGCGAGATGCGCGCCTATTCCCTGGCGAACCCGGCGACGCCCGAGCTCGAATGGCGGTTTCAGGCTGCGGGAGGATGTATCGAATCCACCCCGGCGATCTGGAACGGAGTCATCTACGTCGGTAGCCGCGATGGCTTCATGCACGCCTACCGGTGACGGTTACAGGCGGTCCCAGAGATCCTTTTCAGCAAGGTCGATCACGGTCCAGGCCATGCCGAGGGCTCCATCCCTGATGGCCCGTTCGCCATGTTCTGTGATGGTGTGGGCGGCGAATTCGGCCTGATGGTTGACCGCCGGAAGCGAGTTGATGCCCAGCATCGGGTGGATGGTCGGAACCAGGCGCGACACATTGCCCATGTCGGTGGATCCGGTCTGACCCGAGGGAAGGTCGCGGCCCCGCGCCATCGTCCGCCCGAGGTCTTGGGAGTTTGCCGCGAACAGTTCGGTCATCAGTGGGTTGCTGTCGAGTTCGTCGTAGGTGTGGCCCACGCTTTCCACTTCGTAGGTGCAGCCGGTTGCCATGGCACCAGCCTCGAAACAGGCGAGAACCCGCGGCAGTAGCTCATCGAGCCTGGTTCGGGTTTGGGCACGGACGTACCAGGACGATCGGGTGTAGTCGGGAATGATGTTGGGGGCGTCTCCCCCGTGGGTGATGATCCCGTGAACCTTGTCGGTTGCCAGAAGATGCTGGCGAAGAGTGGAGATGTTCACGTATGACTGCACGAAGGCGTCGAGGGCGTTTCGTCCCAGGTGTGGGTATGCAGAGGCGTGGGCCGTCTTGCCGCGGAAATGGATGTCGATGTGGGCCACGGCGATGACGTCGGGGTCCACACAGTCGGTGGGGGACGGGTGGACCATCATCGCGGCCGATACATCCTTGAATGCGCCGGCATCGATCAGATCCACCTTGCCACCAAAGCGCTCTTCGGCGGGCGTTCCCAGAACGGTGAGACGGAATCCCAATTCGTCTGCCAGGGGTGCCAGGGCATATCCGGCTCCCAGGGCGGCGGTGGCGATGATGTTGTGGCCGCAAGCCTGCCCCACTCCGGGCAAAGCGTCGTACTCGGCGCAGATGACCACCTCGGGTCCCGAGGTTCCCACCCGGGCCGCGAACGCGGTTTCCAGCCCGTAGGCCGGGTACTCGACCCGAAAACCCCAGCCATCCAATGTGGTGGCGATCCGGGCCGAGGTGGCGCGCTCCTCGAAGGCGATCTCGGGATGGTGATACATCCAGCCGCTCAGCTCGCGTAGTCCCGCTTCGATCTCGTCGAACCTGGTGCGTGCGGTTGATTTGCGAGTCAATGTTCCCTCCGGCAGATCAGGGCGATCCTACGGTGCCAACCGACACGACGACGGGCGAAGCCCAGGTACTCTGCGCGGAATGAGGTCCGTGATAGTGATGGCGGTCGTGCTCGCTTCCTGTTCCACAACTGCTCCTGCGCCAACCGTCGTGACCACCTCGGCCCCGGTGGCCACCGCTCCATCCTCCACGGTGCCGGAATCCACTTCGACGACAGGGGCCGTGTCCACGACCACTCTCGTCGGGCCCGACTGCCCGGCGGCTCCCTACCGCATCGGCCGGCTCCCCGACCGGGTTGCCGGCGCCCAGGTTCCCGCCGAGAACATCGCTTTCGACGAGTTCACGTCCGTGGCCGGCACCCACTCAACGATCTGGCTCGATGGCTCCGGGGGCCTGGTCATGGCCCTCGTGAGAGGCACCCTCCCTCCAGAGGAGTGGCCCGGCGACAAGGGCGAGGTGTTC
>JBFJTO010000238.1:0-2961 GCA_041625295.1 Acidimicrobiia bacterium
GACCGCCGGTGGACTGCACGTTCAACGTGTCGTCACCCGCGTTGCCCTTGAGCGTGGTCTGCCCGCTGTGAGTACCGCTTACCAGCAGCGTGTCGTCACCGATGCCCAGGTCCAAATTCAAGCTATCGACGGAGTAGGTGATCGCTGCGGCGTTGCCCAAGTCGGTGATCTCGGTTGGGGTCAGTGTGCCGCTGTCGCCGGTGGTGTCCGTCATCGAAGACGGTCTGGTGAAGTTGGACCTCCCGCCCGAGCAGGTGGACTTCGAGCGTTTCGAGAACCTCGACAAGGCCAGGATCCCGATTCGCTATCTCGCCAACTTGTTCTCGCTGGGTGACGAGGATCGAATCCGGCGGATTCTTCGCAAGATGCTGGCGGTTCGGATCTACAAGCGCCGCCAAAGCGTGGATGGCAGCATCGACGAGGCGACTCTCAAGATCCTCGCCGAGGCCGGCACCAATCTCGAAGAGGCGGAGGCGATGTACAAGCTGACGACGCTTCCCACCATCGACGAACGGTTCGTGTTCCCCCCCTATCACCGCGAGATGTCCCAGGAGGCCATCTACGGAGACCCGCTCGCTCGCAAAGGTGAGACCGGAATCGGCTACATACAGGCGCCGGTGAGGGGAGCATGATGGATGCCTTCCAAGCCCTTGCAGCCGGTTTCGGATATCCGGGTCCGGGAAGCATCGAAGAGCTGAAGGCCGCCGCTGCCGGCATCGAGGAAGCGTCGATCCGCAAACCGTTCACGCGCTTCGTCGAGAAAGTGACTGCTCTGGGACTCGAGGGTTGGGAGGAGTTGCACACCCGCACCCTCGACCTGTCACCGGTTCTGGTCCCCTACGTGGGGTACGCCATCTGGGAAGACAACTACCAGCGGGGCGCATTCCTCTCCGACATGCAGCGAGCCGAGCGGGAGGCGGGCGTCGATCCCCACGGTGAGTTGCCCGACCATCTCGATCCCGTGCTGCGCTATCTGGCGGTGGCGCCCGAGCCCATCCCGGGGCTTCTGGAGATACTTCCCCAGGCCCTGGCGACAATGTCAAAGAATCTCAAGAAAGCCGAGTCTGCCAACCCATACCGGTTCCTCCTGGAGGCGATTGCGGCGGTTCCGATACCCGTTGGAGGTGCTGCATGAACTGGAATGCCCTGCTGTTCGTTGTTTTCCCCTATGTCGCCCTCGCCCTGGCGGTGATCGGGACCTTCTACCGTGCGGTGCGGAGGCCGTTCACGCTGTCTTCTCTCTCTTCGCAACTGTTGGAGAGAAAGAAGCTCTACTGGGGTTCGGTGCCCTTCCACTGGGGAGTGGTGATCATCCTCACCGGCCACCTCGTTGCGCTGGTCATCCCCCAGACCTTCGTGGTCTGGAACCGGGTCCCGGCCCGCCTTGCGGTCCTCGAGATAACCGGCTTTGCACTGGGAATCTGGGCACTCGTCGGAGTGCTGGTTCTCGGCTACCGGCGCTTGAGCGAGAAACGCATCCGAGCGGTGACCTCGCTCATGGACGGGATCGTGCTCACGCTGGTCGGACTCCAGGTGCTCACCGGCGTGCTCACCGCGGTGCTGCACCGGTTTGGTTCGGTGTGGGGCGTCGGGGTGATGGTGCCCTACGTCCGTTCGCTGCTGTCGCTGCAACCCCGGGCCGATCTGCTGGCGCCGATGCCTTTCACAGTGCAGACGCACGTGGTCCTGTTCTTCGTGTTCCTGTCGCTGTTCCCGTTCTCGCGACTCGCCCACATCGTCACGCTGCCTCTCGGATATCTGGTCCGCCCCTGGCAGATCGTGGTGTGGGTGCGCCGGGAAAGGCCCAAGCTGGCGATGATCGGCTGGGGTTCAGCATGGGTGCGCGGGGTCGTGATCGTGGTCGTGTTCTTCGCGGGCACGGTGTGGCTGCCCTCCACCCTGTTGGAGAGCTCACTGATCGCCGGGGCACCCCGGGTCCTCAGGGATCTGATCGCCAGCGGCAGTTGGGTCGCATTGCTCGGGTTCGTCCTGTTCGGTCTCCGCTGGGCGCAGAGAACCGCCAAGATCTGAGGGCTCAGCCCTCCATCTTCTGGAAGGCCCTGGCTCCGAGTTGTTCGGAGTAGATGTGCCATGGATTCTCGCCGTCGCCCCGCTTCTCGACCACGAAGTGGCAGCAGTCGGCTCCGTGGGGTATCAGCTGCTCCACCCAGGCGGTGAGTTGCGGGAATCCGGCTTCGTCGACCGCAGCGATCATCCCTTCGACGAAGTAGCGCTGGACCCGACAATCGAAGGCGGTGTAGCGGTCCTGATGGGGACACCAGAGGATGTCGAACTCGCTGCGATCGGCGGACGTGACCCAGGGGCGCTCGAGCGAGGCGTAGATGATCGTGTTCATCCCGGTGACGATGAACGACGCCAGAGTGATGGCATCGATGTCTTTGGGAAGCGCCGAGTTCTCGAGGAGTCCGGCCATCGCCTCGTGGCCGGCGGCGCTGAGAGCGTTGCGGACCACCTCCTGGCCTTCGGCGCCAAATGCGTGCTCCACGGCTTTGAGGGTGTTGAGCACCCCGGTCGCCTGCATGGTCCCCCACACGAACACGGCGGCGGGGTCGAAATCGGGACGCCCTTCGGTGGCCTTTCGGAAGTTCTCGACCGCTTCAGGAAAAGGAAACCCGAGCTGGAGGTCTTCTGCATCGGCCTCGGCCCGAGAACCTCCGGCCCAGATGCCTTCTGTGGTCGGATATTGGGGTGTCGCCATGATGTCCTCCGGGTAGATGGGTGACCGATTCGGAGGCTAACGCCGGATCAATATCCCGGCTTGGCCAGGAGACCAAGCACCCTCACACGTCGGTATGTCCACTGAGACACGAGTGCGCCCAGACCCAGATAGACCAGAGAGATCACGACGGCGAAGGCGAGCGATCCGGTACGGACCTCCCCCGTTGACAGGTAGGCCCGCATCGCCTCGAACACTTGGGCCGTAGGAAGGGCATTGGCGAC
>JBFJTO010000239.1:0-2960 GCA_041625295.1 Acidimicrobiia bacterium
ACCACCGGGTATCCGGCGACGAGTCCTCGTCCGAGCGCTTCTTGAATTCCCTTGTCAACTGCGGGAATGAACTGGCGAGGAATCGATCCACCCTTTATCGAGTCGATGTACTCGTATCCGGTTCCTCGAGGACGGGGATAGAACTTGACATTGGCGACCCCGAACTGTCCACGACCACCTGACTGCTTCTTGTGCTTGCCTTCCACGTCGGCGCTGCCCGTGACCGTCTCGCGGTAGGGGATCCGGGGCAGCGAGGTGCCCACCTCGACTCCGAACTTGCGAGCGATCCGCTGCAGAGTCACGTCGAGGTGGAGATCGCCGAGGCCGGCGAGGATCGTTTCATTCGTCTCTGAGCGACGCTCGATTGCGAGGGTCGGGTCGTCCTCGAGAGCGCGGCTCATGGCGACCGACAGCTTTTCCTCGTCCTGCGACGACTTCGGTGCGATGGCAAGTTCCATCACAGGTCTTGGGTAGACGACGGGGGCGATTTCCACCGGATTGCCGGCGCTTCGCAGGGTGTCTCCGGTGCGGGCGCCTTCGACCTTGGCCACAGCGGCGATGTCGCCGCAGGAGACCTCACTGGCATCAGTGTGATCTTTTCCCTGCAAGTGGAAGAGGTTGTGCATCCGAACTTCACCACCGGCGGCCACCTCGAGGTTGTCATCGTGGGCAATCGAGCCCGAGAACACACGGAAGAGCGAGATCCGTCCAACGAACGGATCGCTGGCCGTCTTGAACACGTACGCCAGGGTGGCGCCGGCGGCGGAAGCCTCGTAGTCGCCATTGACAGTGGGTGGGTTAACCCTCTCCAAGGGGTTGGGTGCGAAATCGATGAGGAACTCTGCAAGAGTGTCGATGCCGATCAATCGGAATGCCGATCCGACGAGAACCGGGAACAGGGAAGCGTTCAGCATGCCCTCATGGACCGTCTTGACGACTACGTCTCGCTCGGGTTCGACCCCATCGAAATACGCCTCCATCATCGCCAGGTCGGTCTCCACCACCGATTCGATGAGGGCTTCATGGGCGTTGGCCACCAGGGCACGGTCTTGTTCTGGCGCGGCCTCGACGACCGTGCCCTTCTTGTCGCCCGGTTTGTACATGAAGACCTTCCCGGACGCGACTCTCGACAGACCCTTCAATTCCCCCTCTTCGCCGATCGGGACCTGGATCGGGGCGATGCCCTTGCCAAATGCCGATCGCAGCTGCTCGAGTGTGCGAGAAAACGAGGCTCTCTCCCGGTCGAGCTTCGTGATGAACACGGCCCTGGGGATACCTTCATCCGCGGCGATCCGCCACAGCGTCTCGGTCCCTACCTCCACCCCGTCAACCGCCGAGACGACGAATATCGCGAGGTCGGCAGCCCGGAGTGCGGCCCGGGCATCGCCTGAGAAGTCGGCATATCCGGGGGTGTCGATCAGATTGATCTTGTGGCCCTTCCACATGACCGAAGCGATGCTGAGACCGAGAGAGATCTTGCGCTCCTGCTCCTCGGGTTCGTAGTCGAGGATCGAAGATCCCTGGTCCACCGAACCCTGCCGGGTTGTGGCTTCGGCGACGAACAGGAGCGCTTCAGCCAGAGAGGTCTTCCCGCTGCCGCCATGTCCGACGAAAGCGACGTTCCGAATCTTTTCAGGGATCAAATCGAGACTCCTAAGGGCGGGGTCGGCAGCTTAGTTTCGCCTGAGAGCTGCTTGGCCGGAGAGTGCCTCCGCAGGTTCTGCTACTTTCCAACCCCTCGTGATCGATATGCGGCTTAGGCCCCGGATCCAGTGGTTTTTGAAGCCGATCGGCGCCTTCCTGGCGCGCATCGGTGTGTCACCGACGTTCATGACCCTTTTCGGCCTCGCCATCGCGGTCAGCGGCGCCGTCGTCATCGGATCCGGGCGACTGATTTCCGGAGCGATCATCGCGTTGGCTGGATCGGCCATCGATGGCCTGGACGGATCGGTTGCCCGGGCGGGGGGAAGGGTCACGGCAAGAGGCGGGTTTCTCGATGCTGTCTCCGACCGTGTGGGTGAGATCGCCGTGCTCTCCGGATTGGCGATCTCCCAACGCGAAGACGCTCGAATTCTGCTGCTCACGACCCTGTCGATGGGGGCCGCGCTCCTGATCCCCTATGTGCGTGCAAAAGCAGACGCCGTCGGCATCATCGGGCGCAGTGGAATCATGGGTCGGGCCGAAAGGGTCATCCTGGTGACCCTGGGATTGGTGACCGGCCTGGTCGAGCCGATGCTTTGGCTATTGATCGTCTCGTCCTGGTTCACTGTGGGTCAGCGGTTCTGGTCGACCTACAGACTCATCGATAAGTGAAGCACACAGCCGTTTATTGGCTGTTTCGGATGGGGATGTTCCTGTTCGGAGCACTGCCTGCCCGCGTGGCCCGGCGTCTCGGCGAGATCGGCGCCCTCGCATTCATGATCGGAGCGAGAGGTCGACGCGCCATGGTCATGAAGCATGGTTCGCGGCTCGGGTTTCACGGAAGAGAGTTGAAGCGGCACCGGCGGCGGGTCTTCGCGGCGTATGGACGGTACTGGGGAGAAGCTTTGTGGATGCGGCCACGCCGGCGCCCCGAAGTGGAATCCCAATTGGTCGTCGAGGGCCTGGATCTGGTTCGTGAGGCCATGGCCGAAGGCAAAGGGATCGTCTTTGCCGTGCCCCACATGGGGAACTGGGAATTCGCCGGGCCGGTGGCAAGCCAGATCGGGCTGGAGTTGTGGGCAGTTGCCGAGAATCTTGCCAACCGGCGGATTCGGGAGTGGTTCGTTTCGCTTCGAAATCAACTCGATATCGGGATCATCCTGGCCACGGGTCGCGCCCTCGGACCACTGCGCGTTCGCATTGTCCTCGCTCTGTTCACTTCGCTGTCCGTCAGCTTTGCGTGCGCCATTTTCAGGTTCGACGGCTGTCTGCCCGATAGCCTGTGTACCAATAAACAAGGCGAGGAACAGGAACAATTG
>JBFJTO010000240.1:0-2951 GCA_041625295.1 Acidimicrobiia bacterium
CGATCCGGCCGACCTTCTCGTCAAACGGTTCATCACATAGATGACAGGGAGCCGGCGGTCGGCCAGCCGGCGCATAACCTCCCAGGGGACGGCATCGGCGTACCGCTGTGGCGTTGTCACGAAAACTGCCGCGTCGGCGACGGTGAGGATTCGTTCGGCGCGGCGACGATTCTCTTCCGCATTCGAGTCGAGATCGGGGGTGTCGACGAAGGTGAGCGACTTCAGCAATCGATGGTCGTCTTCGGCAATCATCGCTCCGTCAAAGGGACCGCTCGTATACTCCCCGGCGCGTCCTCGCAAACACCACACCACGGGTGCCATGGTCGTGGGCCGAATCACCCCGGTCGGGGAGACCTCGCGCCCTGCCAAGGCATTGACGATCGTTGACTTCCCGGACCCGGTTGGCCCGAACACGGCAACCAGGATCGGCGCCGAAAGATCACCAAGGCGAGAGATCAGGTACTCCCGGAGGAGCCTGATGGCGTCTTCCCGCCAGGCACGCCGTTCCACCGCGGCGTCACCAGGGAGCCGAAAGGTCGCCGACTCGATCGCCTCGGCGAGACGGTCGAGGCCGGCGCGCAGATCGGCGGCGGGGGAGATCGGCGGAGCCATTAGATGATTGTCGCACGCAGATCCACGAATCTGTCACACCCTCCGGATACATTCGACATCGTGAAAGTCGAGACCACCGGAAACAAGACGTTGATAACCGATCTCGAGATCGAGGATTCGTTCCTGGCCAGAACACTGGCTGATCTGCCCGTCGAGGACAGGGCAGACACGGTCCGGAGGATCATCGAGATCGGTGTGCGCACCCTGGCCACGATGGGGACGGGGGTAGCGCTCAGCGAGGTCGATGAAACCGTCCGGCGATCGGTCGAGCAGGCCACCACTCGCACCGAAGCTCTCGTCAAGGGGATGCTCGAGTCGGCAGCCAGCGAGTTCGCCAAGACCCTCGACCCCGGTCAACGTTCGTCACTGATAGCCCGGTCGATCACAGACCTGGCTACCTGGCGTGATGATTTCCTCGGTCTGGTCGATCCTTCCGCGGCCGGGTCGCATACCAGCGAACTCCTCGAGCGGCTCGGCACGCTGCTCGGACCGGGTGGCCTCCTCGAACAGAGACTGACATCCGCCCTCGATCCCCATGGCGACGACTCTGCGTTTGCAAAACTCCTCGTTTTGGTCGATCGCCGGTTTGCCGAGGTTCGGGACCTCCTCGCCGAAACCCGCGGTCGTCAGGAAGAAGCCAGCCGCGGGACCGTCAAAGGGTTCGATTACGAAGATGTGATCGAGGAATCTCTACGCGAGGCGTGCCGACCCATTGGAGTGATCGTCGAACGAACGTCCAGGGAGGCCGGCGCCGCGGGAACCGACGCCCTGGTGGGCGACTTCGTCCTCACTTTTCCGAAAGGCCGTGTGGTCGTCGAAGCCAAGAACAAGACTTCGATCGGCCTCACCGGGAAAGAAGGGATTCTCGCCGAATTGGAGAGGGCCATGGCCAACCGTGAGGCGGAGATAGCCATCTGCCTCTCGAAGACCGACGCCTTCCCCAGGGAGGTGGGTCCGTTCGGGGTCTACGGGAACCGCATTCTCGCCGTGGACGATGGTGAAGGCACGATGACGAGGATGGCCTTGCAATGGGCAGGAGCCGTTCTGGCATCTTCGACCGCACCGAGCTTCGAGCCGGATCCCGCGGTCATAGCCGAGAAACTTCAGCGTCTTCGCCATCTCGCCCAGATGTTCACCTCGAATAAGCGGGCCCTCACGGACATCAGTGGCAGCGTCGACAAGGTGAAGACTTCGCTCGACGCGATGCGATCCGATTTGCTGGCAATCGTCGACGAGATCGGCCTGGAATTGGGTCGTGGCAGCGACGCAACCGTGGTTCCAATCAAGAGCGCCTGAGTCTCACACCATCTTCAGGGCCGCCATCAGATCCGTGTGCACAAATTCGAAACCCGACTCCAGCAGGACCGCGGGTATCGCTTTTTGGCTGGCCAGCACCAGCTCGTCCGCGGCCAGTCTTCCCAGCACAAGCCGAATGGCCCATGCGGGAAGGGGCAAGATGGACGGTCGCCGAAGATGCCGCCCCAATGCGGTCGAGAACTCCCGGTTGGTCACAACCCCGGGGGAGACCAGGTTCACCGGACCCCTGAGGTCTGAGTCGAGGCAGTGGAGGATCGCCCTGACCTCGTCGATGAGCGACACCCAGCTCCACCACTGTCGGCCACCACCGATCGGGCCCCCAACCCCGAACCTGAACGGAAGCGAGAGGGTGGGGAGCAAGCCGCTCGAGTGGTCGAGCACCAAACCCGTCCGCACCAGGACGGTTCTCACACCCGCATCCGCGGCGGGGCGGGTCTCCGCTTCCCAAGCCCTGGTGACCTCCGACAGAAAACCGGCGCCGGGACCCGAAGCTTCGGTCAGGCTCTCGTCGCCGCGGTTGCCGTAGAAACCCACTGCCGAGCCGGACACGAAAACCCGGGGTCGATGGGCGACGACATTGGAGGTGATCAGCCGGGTTGCGGCCACGCGGGACTCGAGAATCTGGCGCCTGCGGCCCGGTGTGAAGGGAGGAAAGATCCTCTTTCCAGCCAGGTTCACGACGGCTTCCACTCCCGCCATCGCCAACGGAGACATCGTTCCCCTTTGCGGATCCCAGGAATGCTCGGCTCGACTGCTGCGGGACAGCCCCACCGGCTCATCTCCGCGTTCTCTCAGTGCAGCGGCCAACGCCGTCCCGATCATGCCCGAGGATCCAGTTATCAAGACCTTCATCAGCTCAAAGCTCCGTCGAGGATCTTCACAGCTGCCCTTCCTTCTGAGCATTCATCGAGAATCGGGCAGTACTTACACCATGGTCCGCCGCGGGTGTCAAGGTCAGAACCGCCCTCCCAAACTGATCTCACCGCCGACACCAGGCCCGACACCGCCGATGCGAGTTCTGC
>JBFJTO010000241.1:0-2947 GCA_041625295.1 Acidimicrobiia bacterium
ACGACAACCTGCTCGCCAAGCTGGTGGTTTGGGCACCGACCCGTGCCGAGGCGATCGACCGGGGGAAGCGGGCCCACCAGGAGTTCACGATCCATGGAGTGGACACCTCGATCCCGGCCCAGCTCCAGATCCTCGACCATCCCGACTTCGTTGCCGGAACCCACCACACCAAGTGGCTGGAAGACGACATCGTTCTCAGCGACCCCGGACCGATGGCCGGGGAGGCCCTCCCCCAGGACGAAGAACATGTCCGGCGCACGATGACCGTCGAGATCGGCGGACGGCGATTCCAGGTCGACTTCTGGGCTCCCGATCCGGCATCCGTCGCAGCCGGCGCCGGGGCGGTGAGGCGAAAGCGTCCCAGCCTGCAGTCATCCACGGGTGTCGGTGCACATGATGGAATCGTCGCCGCTCCCATGCAGGGAACCATCGTGAAGGTGCACGTGAAGGCCGGGGACAAGGTAGATGTCGGAGACCCGATCTGCGTCCTGGAAGCCATGAAGATGGAGAACGAGGTCAAGGCTCCCAATCGCGGCGAAGTCGTCGACCTTCGGGTACAGCCGGGCGACACCGTCTCCTCCGGAGAGGTCATCGCCATCGTCAAATAGGGGCCGACGCCGGCTGCGATGTCGCTCTGAAGCGAGAACTCAGCTGCCGGCTCCCACCGGGGCAGTCCGCTCATGACGCGCGACCAGATCATCCCACCGTTCCTCGACGGCAGCCCTCGCCTTCTCGAGCATCTCCGGGTTGGCCATGAGCGTCTTGAACCTGCCCTGCACCGTGAAGTAGTCCTCTATGCGGGCGTCGCCGTCGGGCCACCGGGTGATGTTGTAACGACGTCCGTCCCGCACCTCGTAAAGGGGAAACACCTTGCTCTGCACCGCTTGGCGCATCGCCTCGATCGACTCGTCGGCACCCATCTTCCATCCGGGCGGGCAAGCCGCGAGAAGATGCAGAAAGCGCATCCCGCCCTTGGTCTCCATGGCGGTTCGGACCTTGCGTGCCAGATCATCGGGGTAAGCAGCCGTGGCGGTCGCCGCATAGGGGATCCGATGGGCAGCCATGATGTCCATGATGTCCTTCTTCGGGCGTGGCTCCGGGCGGCGGTCCGGTGTGGTTGTCGTCCAGGCACCGGACGGCGTCGCCGAGGACCGCTGAATACCCGTATTCATGTATGCCTCGTTGTCGTAACAGACATACAGGATGTCCTCATTGCGCTCCGCAGCTCCGGACAAAGACTGCAGGCCAATGTCGAACGTCCCTCCATCCCCGGCCCATGCGAGCACCGTCGTGTCCTTGCCCTGAATCTCCTTGGCTGCCTTCACGCCGGATGCCACCACCGCCGCGGTCTCGAAAGCAGTGTGGAACAGGGGAATGTCGAGCGCGTGCAGAGGCCATGGTCCGTCGATGATCGACCAACAACAGGCAGGCAGCACCACCACAGCGTCGCTGCCCACCTCTTTCAGAACCATCCGCATCGACAGGGCCGCACCGCACCCCTGGCATCCCAGCGTGCCGGTCTCCATCAACTCGGCTTCAGGGATCGCCCACCTCATCGGGCCACCTCCACGAGTCGGTTGAGCTTCGAGTCCTGCCGGAGTGGACCGATCGGCAGGCCCTTCACTCCCGCAAACAGTGCCGTTTCGGGAGATTCCCTGGCCACCATGTCGTCGAGGATCTCGGCGACACTCTCGACGCGAACGTCGCGGCCGCCCAGGCCGAGGACATATCCGTAGATCGGCGGCGAGTCGGCCTGCCCGGCCAGCGCCGAACGAATCTCTGCGGCAAAGATCCCCGAGTGACCGGAACTCATGTTGCGGTCCAGTACGGCCACCTTGCGACGACCTGCGAGCAGACACCTGACGTCTTCAAAGGGGAACGGACGGAAGGCGATCATCCGCAACAGGCCCGCCTTGATCCCCCGGGCGCGGGCATCTTTGACCGCCTGACGCACGTTCGAGGTCATGGCTCCGGCCGACACGATCACATATTCCGCGTCGTCGAGCATGTACCCCTCGACTGGCGTGTAGCGACGTCCGAGGACTTCAGCGAACTCCTCACCCGCCTCCACCAGCAGGGGACCGGCGCGATCCATGCTCTCGAACATCCGGTAGCGGAGTTCGAAGTAGTGGTCTCGGTTGGCGAGGCCCCCGTAGGCGCGGGGATCGGAGGGATCGAGAGCGTATAGGGGTTTGAAGGGCGGGAGGTAGGCATCGACTGCCGCCTGATCGGGGACCAACAGGGGTTCGGCTGTGTGCGAGAGGATGAATGCGTCCATCGACACCATCCCCGGCAGATACACCTGTTCGGCAACCCGGTACATCCAGATGACGAAGTCCTGGGCCTCCTGGACGCTCTCGGCGAACAGCATCATCCAACCGGTGTCCCTCTGGGAGAGGATGTCGGTCTGGTCGGCCCAGATAGACCAGGATGGAGCGAGGGCGCGGCTGACGTTGGTGAGAACAATCGGGAGCCGTGCGCCGGATGCCCAGTGAAGCATCTCGTGCATGAGAGCCAGCCCCTGACCGCTCGTGGCCGTATAGGCACGCGCTCCCGCCGCGGAAGCACCCACACAGGCGGCCATGGCGGAATGCTCTGATTCCACCGTGATGAACTTGGCCGGTAGCCGGCCCGAGGCGGTCAGTTCGGAGAGAAGTTCGACGATCATCGTCTGAGGGGTGATCGGATAAGCCGAAATCACCTCGACACGGGACAGCATGGCCCCATAGGCGGCGGCATGGTTGCCGGTGAGGAGAAGCCTCTCAGACACTGGTCGCCTCCCTTTCATTGACGAGGATCACGACGTGCCCCGGGCACTCGGCCACGCAGATCCCGCATCCCTTGCAGAATTGGAGATCGAGGACCGGCCCATCGTCCCACTTGATGGCGCCATCGGGACAAAACACGAAGCAGGTGCCGCAGGCGTTGCAATGCCCGCAGGACAGGC
>JBFJTO010000242.1:0-2936 GCA_041625295.1 Acidimicrobiia bacterium
CTGGCAGGGCACAGGCCATCGTGAAAGCCCGCGATGCAGGCATCCACTGACATCGAGACAATGAGGATCGATCTGCCGCGTCCGTCGTGGTGTCGTGCTATCTCACCTAGCGGCCGTAGCGAACCTCAACCGACCGCCTTCGTGACCAGAGCGACGATCTGCTTTTCGACGCCAGGCGTCAGCTTGGTCAGGGCGAACGAAGTCGGCCACATGGCACCGTCGTCGAGTTTGGCGGCGTCCTGGAATCCCAGTGTGGCGTAGCGGGCCTTGAACTTGGCGGCGTCCCGGAAAAAGCAGACGACTTTGCCATCGCGGGCGTAAGCGGGCATGCCGTACCAGGTCTTGGGAGTGAGCTCGGGCGCGGCCTTCGTGATGATCTCGTGGAGGCTCTCGGCGAGGACGCGGTCGGCGTCGGCCATCGCGGCGATCTTGTCCAGGACCTCGGCGGTGCCGTCGACCTTCTTTCCGCCCTTGGCGGCTTTCACTTCCTTGGCGCGATCCTTCATTGCGGCGCGCTCTTCGGCTGTGAATGAGTTGGACTCGTTCGTCGCCTTGGTCGGCTTTCCCGTAGCTGTCATCGAGTTCTCCTTCGCTGGGCTCCCCGTCCGGGCCACATCCTGACTTGTGACAATGGCGAGGGTTCGGGCCTCGGTCAAGTGAGGACATGGGTACCAAGTGCGGACTGGACGACAAGCGGTGAGTAGGCATCCGGGGCTGCCTTCGATCAAATGGAAGCCAGGCCTGGCTACGCACCCCCAACCGCCTTCCCCGCTGTCGCATAGGTGGAAGCGGGGGTCGCCAACGATCACCGGGTGAGCCGGATCTCGCGCTCTATTGAGGCAGCGGTAGCCCTGACCACGTGCGGGTCGTTCCACGGACCGAACCCGCCCTGCAAATACAAATCGCGGGCCCGAGCGATCGTGGCGCGTTCTTCCGGAGCCAATCTCTCCATCGCCCACGCCGCGGCATCGGCTTTCGACAGGATTTGTCCGGTCATCAACGTCGCCCAGATGCGGACGAGAGTGAGAAGGACGTTTCGGGTGTCATCCTCCAACTCGTCGAGCAGGGTTGCCAGCTCATCGGTCATGGCGCGGTGGAGATCTCGCAGGGGCACCGCGTCCAACAGGTCCCGGGGCGGCAGACCCGCGAGGACGCGGCTGGACTCTCGAACCATGAAAACCAGGATGGCGAGGTCGGGACTTACGGACGCTTCGGGTACAACGCCGTCGGCGAGGAATTGTTTGCGCAGCCATTCTCCGTACTGGAGGTCCATACGGGGCGGGTACCGCCACGGCCGGACGTCTCCTTGCGCCACGACCGTGACCTCGAGCGGCCGCCATGCCCGTGGCCGTGTGTCTCGTCCCGAGATCGGCATCAGGCGATCGAACACACAACTTTTCTCGGACGAGGTGAGCCGGCGTCGCGTCACGACAAAAACGTCGAGGTCGCTGTCGGGTCTCAGGCCCCCGGCCACAGTCGAGCCGTACAGATAGACCCCGAGGATTTCTGCCATCGGAATGGCCGCCCGCAGCGCCTGCGATGCCGCAGCCAGCTGGTCGGCGACTGGATCACCCAAAACGCGGGTCTGGGTTCGCGACAGCGGCGATGCCGGCCGTGTTCAAGGCCGACTGGCCCCGGTTCGCACCCGACTTATCCATGCCGGCATCCTAGAAGTGACGGGGGTGCCCTTTTGGTGTGTCTGGCCCTAGGTTGAGCCGGACCGATAGACAGGAGATAGACGATGGCGACGGCGAAGGGATCATTCCACGTGTCCATGACGCCGGTTACGAACAGCGGGGCTGAAGCGGCAGACGGTGTTGCCCACTGGCTCCTCGACAAAGTCTACGGGGGTGACCTGACCGGGCAGGGGCGCGGGCAGATGCTTGCCTATTCGACGGACGTCGAGGGCTCGGCCGGATATGTGGCCGTCGAGGTTGTGGATGGGAACATGTCGGGCCGGCAAGGGCGATTCGTGCTCCAGCACTTCGGGATCATGAACCGAAACGACCCATTCCTCCGGGTCGCCGTCGTGCCCGACTCGGCGACCGGGGAATTAGCCGGGCTCTCGGGTGAACTTGACATCGATGTGGTCGATGGAGAACACCACTACAGACTGGAGTATGAACTACCTCCGTTGTAGCCCAACATGCTCGGGGCCCCAGCGCCGTCCGCGCCCACGCCGTAGTCGACTTCTGGCTGCCCGTCAGGCAACGGTTGGGCCATGGCCGCCCTGACTAGCGCCTTCGACACTGCGAGATTGATCATCAAGAGGTAGCCGTTTCCGTCCGAAAACAGCCGAATGCAATACGGGACGGGTCTGGCCAATCGCGGTGATGGGGCTTCAGCCAGTCTCGCCTCCAGGCTCTTCGAAACCGGGACTGTGATTCTGGCGGCGGCCGGGGTCGTGGCGACCGCCATGTCGGCAGCCGCACCCGGAGCTCACGGGAACGGGCACCCGCTGTCGCGGTTCCTCTCGGTCTTGGGAGTGATTCTGGTGAGTCTGGCGCTCTACAAACGATCCTGGGCGTGGCGTGTCCGCGAGGAAGCCCGCAGCTTTGTGGCATCTTCTGAGATCGACTTGAAGATGGCCAAGGATCAGTTCATCGCCAACGTCTCTCATGGCCTCAGGACCCCGTTGACGGGGATAGTGGGTTTCTCCCACATTTTGAAGGAGGAGCTCGAGCACTCCGAGGGCAGACACGCCGTCGACATGATCCTGGGCGAGTCAGCCGAACTGAGCAGGATCGTGGATGACTTGCTCATCACGGCTCGCCTTGATGCGGGTGTTCTCGAAATCAAGCTCGAAGATTCCGAGTTCGTCGATCAGATGGCTCCCGTCGTCGACTTTCTCTTTCTTCTCGGTGCCAAAGTCGACGTCGATTGCCAACCGGCGCGGATCCATGTGGACCCACAGCGGTTCAGACACATCCTTCGCA
>JBFJTO010000243.1:0-2932 GCA_041625295.1 Acidimicrobiia bacterium
CTGGAATCGTCGATGGTGTCGAGGCGGGTGAGCAGATCATCACCGAGGACGTGGTCGATCTCGCGCTTGGCAATCTCCGGGATGAAAGGAAGATCGGTGGAGAACGCCCGACCGTGCGAACTCGAAGAACTGGCATCGGCCGACAGAATCTCGGGTAGCGCCTCGAGAAGCGTGCGTTGCTCCTCTCCGGATCGTCTCTTCAGCTCGAACCTGAGCAGATCGAGTCGCCCGTGGAGCATCCGGCGGTAATAGGAAAGCTCGTTTTCGACCTCCCGGGCAAGACGCCGGCGTGCCCGCAGCGCGTCGAGTTCGAGCGCCTCCAGGCCGTCGACGAACTCCGGGCTGAGGATCTGGTCGATGCGACGCTGGCCGGACATGGCTAACAGATTACCGGCACGCAGCGCTGACCGTGGGGTATGGATTCACGGCAGGCGCGCCCCTTCCCCCAGGGTGAATCTCGAAGTGAAGGTGAGGCGCACCACCTCGAGCGTTTCCGGTGTCACCGTTGAACCCGACGACCGCGCCCGTGCTCACCCTGGTCCCGCTCTTGAGGTTGAAACTGCTCAGATGGGCGTAGTAGTAGGCATATCCGTTGTCGGCGATCACCCATACCGACTTGCCTCCGAGACCTCCCCCGGACAGATACACGGTCCCGTTCGAGGCCGCGAGCAGAGGTGCACCGTAGGGTCCGAACATGTCAGTTCCCTTGTGGGTTCTGCCCCCCGACCTCGGGAAACCCCACGAGTCGATGAACGACGATCCCGGGAAGGGGCATCTGAACCCGGGGATGGATCCGACGCCGGCACTACCACTGGAGCGACGGGCGGCGGCCCTGGCCCGGGCGGCCGCCTGTTCCTGTTCGTATTTGAGTCGAAGACTGCGACATTGTCCCGAGAGCTTGTCCCAGGCAGCCCGCTCTGCGGCCGCCGAGGCCGTCCGCTGGTTCATGATCTCGAGTCTTTGGGCCTCGATTTCGCGCAGTTGGGCATCCAGAGCAACGAGGTCGCCCTCGAAACGAGTCAGATCGGCTCTCAACGCCAGCATGTCGTCCAGGGATCCCAACTCGCCCTCGGTCGAGGACTGAAGGAATTCGGTGGCCGTGATGAGTTGGTCGAGTGACCCGACACCGAACATCACGCCGGCGTCCAGCATCCCGCCCTGCATGTACAACTCGATCGCCTGCTCGTCGATCCGACGCTGGACATCGCCGATCTCGGACTGACGATTGGCCACGATCTTGGCGAGACGCTCCCTCTTGTACTCCACCGATGCGATTTCGTTGAGGGTCTGTTCATACGCCATCGCCGATTGCTCGAACTCGGCCCGGGCGGCGTCGTAGATGTCGTACTGCGCCTGGGAACTCGCACAAGCCTGCTGAACCTGGCTCTTGTTCACCCCGAGCGCGGGAACCTGGCTGACCACGGAGAACGCGGACATCGTCAGGATGAATGCCAGGAGTTTACGGAGAAATCGAGAGGACATCGACTCGGGCAGGCTAGCCCAAGGGCATGGATCTCTGAAGAGGGATCGGAAGTCGGAAGCGGGTTTACGCCGCTGCCCTAGCCAACCAGGAGCAGTATCGGGTAGTAGAGCGCAGCGGCCAGAACGGCCCCGTCGAGGACCGCCAGCATCCCCGGACTGGTCTCGAGCAAGACCACGTCACGGGTGCGCAGCATCGAGCCCAAGCCGCGGCCGGCCACCAGGCGGGCCGCCAAGACCAGACCAGCAATGAGGAAGACCACCATGTCGAGATTCCACACAGCTGCCATCACGACCGAAACCACGACTCCCACCACCACCGTCGCGCTGAAGGGATCTCCGAATGGCAAACGGACGTTTCCCTCGGTGGCCGCAGCTATCGCAGTCGCAGCCAGAATCACAGCCAGGAACACGCCAACCGCCCGGGAACCGGGATCGAAACTCATGCGGCTCAGCACGAGGCCCGAAGTTGCACCCGCGGCGATCACCGACACGATCGCGGCTGGAGCCAGAACCGACAAGAGCCTCGAGGAATCCGATGCCACGCCCCACCCGAGGGTCGCGAGGACGGCAATCAGCAAGGCGAGGGCGTAACCGGGTTTTCCCATACCATGCGCTGCCACTGCACCGGCGACAGCTGAGATGAGAATGGGAACCAGAGGAATGTCGCGGCCATGGTCCGCCGATGCGGCCCCTACGTCGATGGCCCAGGCGCCGACGACTCCGACGACGACCGCCGCCCACCACTCCGCACCACCGAGAGAATTGGCAGCAATCAGGGCGAGAGCGACCGCCACGGAGGCGAGCCATCCCGGAAAAGGCACAGCCAGGTCGCCCCGCCCGGAACCACCCGAGACCGGGGGAATCACTGCGATCTCATCACCCGTCTTCACGACGTCATCCCTCTTGGCCTCCTCACCGTTGAGCCAGATCCGCGATCTCTCCAACCCGGCCAGAAAACTGGCTCCAAAACGCTCACTGGCCGAGTCCAGGACGGCACCTACCGTTTCTCCAACGATGTCGGCACGGTCGACTCCAGCAGCATCGCGCAACCCGGCGAACAGACGGAGAGTGGCCATCCATGCCACGTTACCGGCTTGGCGCATGGGCCTGCGGCTTCGAGCAGACGCGACGCCCTGCACCAACGAAGTGCGGCCAGGTACTCTCGCCGCATGGATGGCTTTCTGGTTGCTGTGGACGTACCCATGGCGGGAGACGAGAGACGAAAACATTGGGCCAAGATCGTCCATTCGGTGGACACGTCGAAGAGTTCGGGGTGGGCATTCGTCGGAGATTTCATTGCCGATGGCGGCGTGCAGGATGTGCCGACGGGTTCGGTCATCCTGGTCTATGGCGAGAAGGGCAGTCGTGCCAATCCCCAGATCGAGGCTCGGGTGTACACGGTCAACCCGGACGCGACCCTCACCCCCCACTTGTCTGCCAAGGGCCGCGC
>JBFJTO010000244.1:0-2931 GCA_041625295.1 Acidimicrobiia bacterium
ACGGACCGAGACGCTCGTGCTGGTCGAGACCCTCAAGGGGCAACTCGAGGGTGTGGACGAGGCGATTGCCCAGGTGGCCGACGGGACCTATGGAACATGCATCAAGTGTGGTGAGAAGATCTCCAAGGCTCGCCTCGAAGCGCGACCGGAATCGACATGGTGCGTCGAGTGCAAGGAAAAGCATCACTGAAACGGTGGCTGCATCTACCGGCCCGGTTTTTCGACGTACTCACAGCTGAACCGCTGTCGGAGTCGGACCGCGGTGTCATAGTGGATCTGTTGAAACCCTGGCAGCGCGCCATCTTCTTCGCTCAAAGTCCCGCGGATCAACGGCATGGTCTGGAAACTTGCCGGGCTCTGCCACCAGGATTGGCGGCAACTGGCCTTCTCCACGATGCCGGCAAGCGGCACTCTCGACTCGGCGTCCTAGGCCGGGTGGCGGCAACGTTGACCGCTCTGGTAGGTCTGCCGCTCAGGGGCAGGTACGCCCAATACATCGGCCATCCCGCCTTGGCTGCGGCCGAGCTTTCCGACTTTGGCGCAGAAGGAGTCGACATTCGGTATGTGCGGTTCCACCATGGCAAACGACCCGCCGACTACCCGTTGGACGAATGGTCCGCGCTCCAGGCGGCGGACTCCGCGAGAATCATCTCCCGACGATGACATATCACGTCAAGACATCCGTGTTCGAGGGCCCGCTCGACCTGTTGCTTCAACTGATCATGCGCCATCAGGTTGATGTGGTTTCAGTGAACCTCACCGACCTCGTCACTGAATATCTCGAACACATCGAGGCGATGACCCGCCTCGAACTCGACTTCACATCCGAGTTCCTGCTCATCGCTGCGACCCTCATCCAGCTCAAAGTGAGGCGCCTCCTCCCGACAGGGCCCGATGTCGATCTCGACGAGGATCTGATGGAGGAGCGGGACCGTTTGCTGGTGCGGCTGCTGCAGTGTGTGACTTTCAAAGACGTCGCCGCTGTGTTGGAGGCTCGTATGAGAGCGGCAAATCGCTTCGTTCCGCGAATGGAAGGTCTCGACGTGGAGATACCTCCCGTGATTACCGAGTTCAACCTTCCGGTCGGGGTGGGCGGACTGTGGGCGATCGCAAGCCGGACCCTCGTCGACACAGAACCCGACCTCGACCACCTGGATCTGGAATTGCCATCAGTACAGGCGGCACTCAACGAACTGAGATCACGAGTCTCGGAGGCGGCCGAGACGACATTCGAGTCGCTCGTCGCCCACTGCACCCGCAAGGTCGAGATCGCCGCGTATTTCCTGGCGCTTCTCGAGATGGCGCGCTGGGGTCTCATCGAATTGGCTCAGGAGGACTGGATGTCGGAAATCGAAGTGCACAGGCGGGGGTCGTCGGGTGCGCAGGTGATTTCGGAATGGTCGAATTGACACCGCAGGCTGCGCTGGAAGCGATCCTCTTCGTGGCGGAGACGCCCGTACCCGAGAGCGAACTGGCGGAGGTTCTCGAAGTTTCCCTGGACGAAACCCGAAACCTGCTTGCAGAACTCGAAGCCGGCCTCGACTCGCGGGGCATTTGCCTCCGAAAGGTGGCTGGAGGATGGAGGCTGTATTCCCGACCCGACGCCTTCCCATATCTGGAGAGGTTTTCGAGGTCTGCGACGGCCAGGCGGATATCGCCGGCGGCGCTCGAGGTGTTGGCGATCGTCGCCTACCGCCAGCCGATCGCCCGATCTCAAATCGCCGAGATTCGGGGCGTCGACTCCGACTCGGCGATCCGGACGCTCGAGCGCCTCGGGTTGGTGGAGGAGGCGGCCAGGCTGTCCACTGCAGGCAACCCCGCCGTGTACCGCACTTCGGCGCTGTTTCTCGAGAAGCTGGGCGTCGACTCCTTGCAGGAACTTCCTCCGCTCGCAGACCACGTTCCACCTCCAGGGGTGGTCGAGGCGTTGGAAGACACCTTCAGAAGTGAACCGTGATACGTCTCCAGAAGGTGATCAGCCAGGCAGGTCTGATGAGCCGGAGAGCCGCCGAGGACCTGATCCGGGCCGGCAGGGTCACCTTTTCGGGCCGGGTCGCTGTACTCGGCGACAGAGTCGATCCGTCGGTCACCGCAGTCGAAATCGACGGGGTTCCGATTCCGGTGGCACCGGGCCTGGTCACCTACCTGATCAACAAGCCAGCAGGTGTCATCTCGACTGCCGACGATCCCCAGGGCCGGACCACCGTCGTCGATCTGGTGCCCGACGATGTGAGAGTTTGGCCGGTTGGGCGGCTTGACGCCGACAGTGAGGGCATGTTGTTGGTCTCCAACGACGGCGAGTTGACGAACCGACTCACCCACCCAAGCTACGGGGTCCGCAAGAAGTATCTCGCCATGGTCGACGGTGTCCCCACACGCCAAGAGCTTGCTCGGCTCATGTCGGGTGTGGAACTCGAAGATGGTCTCGCGGTGGCACAGCGGGTGAGGACCGTTGAGGAGTCGCGGGGCCGCGCTCTGATCGAACTGGAGATGGAGGAAGGCCGCAACCGGGAGGTGCGGCGCATGTTCGACGTCATCGGATACCCGGTGGTCCGCTTGGTGCGGATCGCCATCGGTCCTCTGACCGAGAAGTCCCTCGCGCCCGGGGAATGGCGAAAGCTGGACCCGGTCGAGGTCAGGGCCCTATACGAGGCCGCGGGCCGCCCCGGCTAGCTTGTGAGCGTGCCATATCGCGTCGCCACGCTCGATCGCCCGGTCCGCGGTCTGGTCCGTCCCCCGGGCTCGAAGAGCATCACAAACCGAGCAGTTCTGGTGGCTTCTCTCGCCCGGGAAGGCGTGAGCCGAATCGAGAACCCTCTCGACGCCGACGACACGTGGCCGCGTCTGTTCGCTCCTATAGAACTCGGGGCATATACCAGCGTTCCCGACGCTTACTGCTGGTCGCCGGGTGATTGCTCAGCCTCAGCCGGC
>JBFJTO010000245.1:0-2926 GCA_041625295.1 Acidimicrobiia bacterium
GAACCGAGATCGGCGCGTGCATTCTCTCGGTGAACCTCCAGCAGGGTCTCAAGCCGACATCGCTGGGCGGTCCTTCTCTCGGCATGGCTGCCGACGTCTTCGACGCCGAGGGACGCCCACTGCGGAACGGCGTGGGAGAACTGGTCATCAAAGAGGCCTGGCCGGGCATGACCCGCGGATTCTGGGGTGAGCCCGAGCGTTACATCGAGACGTACTGGAGTCGGTGGGATGGTGTCTGGGTACACGGTGACTGGGCCTCGATCGACGCCGATGGCTTCTGGTACCTGCACGGGCGCTCAGACGACACACTCAACATCGCAGGCAAGAGAGTCGGACCTGCCGAGATCGAGTCGGCAGCGGTGGCACTACCCGACGTGATGATGGCCGCAGCAATCGGCGTCCCCGATCCGGTCAAGGGTGAGGCGATCGTCGTGTACGCCGTGCCCGCTCCCGGGGTGGAGCCCGGAGGCGATCTCGAAGCCATGGTTTCCAACGCTGTGATCGAGACCCTCGGAAAGGCCTTTCGCCCAAAGAGCGTGGTGATCGTCAGCGATCTGCCCCGTACCCGATCAGCCAAGATCATGCGCCGGGTGATCAGGTCCCTGGCGCTGGGTGAACATCCGGGCGACCTGTCCTCATTGGAAAACCCGCGGTCGCTGGAGGGGATCACCACGCTGTGACCGTGTGGGATCCGGCCCGGTACCTCGAATTCGCCCAACCCAGGCTGAAACCGGGTCTGGACCTGATCGATGCGCTGCCATCCATGTCGCCCACCACGATCGTCGACCTCGGCTGTGGGACCGGCGACCTCACCGCCATCCTGGCCAGCCGATGGCCGGATGCCGACGTGGTTGGCGTCGACTCCTCACCCCAGATGCTGGCTGCCGCCCACGGCAATCATCCCGGGTTGAGCTGGGTGGAAGCCCGGATCGAGGACTGGGCACCTCGATCGCCAATCGACCTCATCTACTCCAATGCCGCCCTCCACTGGATCGATGACCATGCCGCGCTGATGCCGCGTCTTCTGGCGATGCTATCCCGAGGTGGAGTTCTGGCAGTCCAGATGCCCAACAACTGGGCCGAACCCACCCACACGATTCCCGCGCGGATTCTCGATGACGGGACCTGGCCTGAAGCTGCCAGATGGGCCCTGCCCCGGAACAGGCTGGCCGATCCCGACTCATACCGGATGTGGCTCCCCCGGGCCCGCGTCTGGGAACAGATCTACGACCAGCCTCTGACCGGCTCCGATCCGGTATTTGATTGGGGTGCGGGCTCGTTTCTGAGACCGGTGTTGGGATTGCTCGGTCCCGACGACCGTCGCAGGTTCACGGCTGCATGCAGCGCGGAGTTCGCCCTGGCATACCCGAAAGGCTCGGACGAAACCACTCTCCTCCGCTACCGGAGGCTGTTCATCGTCGCTACTTCGGCGCCATCCTGATGCCGCCGTCCATTCGAATCGTCTCACCATTCATGTAGTCGTGGGTGAGAAGGAGATGGACGAGTTCGGCAAATTCGTCCGGCCGGCCCAGCCTCTTGGGAAACAAGACCTGCTCGCCGAGGGACGCCTTGGCAGGTTCCGGCAGACCGGCAAGCAGCGGAGTGTCGATTATGCCGGGCGCAATCGTGTTGACGCGGATACCCACCGAAGAGAGATCCCGCGCCACCGGCAGAGTCATGCCAACGATCCCTCCCTTGGAAGCCGAGTACGCGGCTTGACCGATCTGACCATCGAATGCGGCCACAGAAGCCGTGTTCACGATGGCTCCTCTGGAACCGTCTACCAAGTCGGTCTTTGCCATCACGGCTGCAGCGAGACGAATGCAGTTGAAAGTGCCTATCAGGTTGATGGAGATCACGGTGGTGAAGTGTCCCAAGTCGTGGGGTGACCCATCCCGGTTGAGTGTCCTGGCGGGCGGACCGATGCCGGCGCAGTTGACGAGGGCTCGGAGCGGACCGACGCCCGATGCCACTTCCATTGCCGCCGCCACCTCATCGGACTTGGTGACATCGGCAGCGACGGACACACCGCCGATCTCTCCAGCAAGGTCGTCGGCCGTTCGAAGATCCACGATCACGACACGTGCGCCGGCCTTTGCCAGCCGCCGGGCTGTGGCCGCGCCCAGCCCCGATGCGCCGCCGGTCACGACGGCCGCCGAGCCATTCAGATTCATCGATGCCTCCGCTTGTGATTTCCACCGACGCTACCAGGCCATACTGACGCCTCATGAGTATCGGTTTGTTCGATTCGGGTCTGGGAGGGCTGTCCGTTGCGAGAGAGATACGCCGGATCGACCCGACCGTGGACATCCACTACCTGGCCGACCGTTCCAGGGCCACCTACGGCCCGAGACCGCTCCACGAGGTGCGGTCCTTCGCACAGGAGATAACCGGTCATCTGTTGGCGTCGGGTGCAGACATGATCGTGATCGCCTGCAATGCCGCCTCGACAGCCGCCCTCCACGATCTCCGCTCCACCTATCCCGACGTGCCGTTCGTCGGGATGGAACCCGCCATCAAACCGGCAGCGCTTCACACGAGCACAGGCACCGTCGGTGTCCTCACGACAGCGGCAACTTTCCAAGGTGAGTTGTTTGCGTCCGTGGTGAGTCGATTCGCCTCGGGTGTCAAGGTGGAAACAGCCATCTGCGAGGGATGGGTGGAACTCGTCGAGGCCGGTGAAATCGACGGTCCCCGGGCCGAAGAGATCGTGGCTCGCCATGTCCTCCCGCTCACGGAGGGAGGGGCTGACACGTTGGTCCTCGGCTGCACCCACTATCCATTCCTGGCGCCACTGATCCGCGCTGTGGCCGGATCGGAGGTTTCCATCGTCGATCCCGGGCCGGCCGTGGCCAGACAGGCGATCCGGATCGCCGCGGGGCTCGGGCTCTCGCCTGGCCTCGGATCAACCCGATTCGAGGTCACC
>JBFJTO010000246.1:0-2925 GCA_041625295.1 Acidimicrobiia bacterium
TCATCCGGGCGACGACCTCTTCGAGGATCATTTCGGGCTCAGGGTGCGTGATGGCCGTTCCTCGCCGGACATTCGTGACCGTCGGGATCCATAGGGAGCCTGCACCAGCGGCACGTGGGGCGGCCGGAAGCCACGACTCGAAGGGCCACCTGGGCCATCGCGCGGAATTGCTCGGGAGATATCAGGAACTGGACTCCCTTCTCACCGTCGGCGTCATGGATCGTGACGACCAAGAGGTGGGAGGGTGTGAGCCCGAGCGAGATGTCCCCGGCACGAAACTCCCCTTCGCCGGGGTCGTCGAATTCGAGACCCGAATCGACGAGGCGCTGAACCGATTCGTCGTCCGAGGAGATGTCATGGTCATTGAGAATCTCGACTCCGTGTGCTGCCAGGGCCGCTACCTGTTCCTTCTCCGCAGCGATGGCATGATTGACACCATCGACGGTGGCCACGAGGAAAAACCTGCGATTTCCCGGCACTCCGATCGCACCTGCCGAGAAACGCTCTGCCGGTCCCAGGTCTTCTAGAGCCATGCTCCGAAATCTCCGTTTGTGTTGACGGCGAGAACTCTGGGGCCCCGGCCTTTTTCGAGCTCTATCACCGACACCGATGCCGGCACTATGGCGATGCGCTGCATCGAATCGATTGGCATGCCCAGGTAATAAGAGAGGATGAGCTTTATCAAGTCGGCGTGGCTTACCACCGCAACGATTCCTTTCGGGTTTGTGGCTGCGATTTCTTCGCAGGCTGCCACCCCACGGGTTTGTGCCTCGGCGAAGCTCTCGCCGTTTGGAAACCTGAACCGTGATGGCGTTTCCTGCACTTGCTGCCATGCCTTGAGCTTTCGGAGTGAGTCGAGCGTGCGCCCTGTCCAGGAGCCGAATTCGATTTCGGCAAGACCCTGGTGGGAGGTTGGCCTCACCCCTATTGCCCGGCCGATTTCCATGGCCGTCTCCCAGGTTCGGTTGATGGGCGACGAGTAGACGGCCGCGATTCCCGCGCCGACCAAACGTGAGGCGACGCCGGAAGCCACCGCCGTCCCCTCGGGTCCAAGGGAAGGTCCGGGAACCTGGCCACTGAGGAGAGTGCCGGTTTCGGGCGTGGGTGCATGTCGGGTGAGGAGGAGCCGGGTCACAAAGGCAGGGTACCGGAGGCTGGTTCGGTGAGAGAGGCCCCGTTATTGCGGACGTTGTTGACCCGGCGGGAGACCTCGTGCTCCATGATCAGATCGGCGTCGATCTCGGCGATCACGGTCCTGGCAGCTTCAGGATCGGTCAATTGGCGATCCAGCCATGGTGCCCACACAGATGGATCGAGAATCATCGGCATCCGACCATGGACGTTCGAGACGACCCCCCGAGCCTCTGTGGTGATGATCGCGCAGGTTCGCGTCCATAGATCGGTTTCCGGGTCTCTCCACGTGGACCAGATGCCGGCCAGTGCCAATGGGTATCCATCGGCCCGGAAGAACCAATGCGGGGCCCGGCCCCGCTCTTTTGGTTCCCACTCGTAGAACCCGTCGGCGGGTATCAGGCATCTCTTTCGGGAGAAGGAGTCCCGAAACATCGGCGCAGTCGCGACGGTTTCAAGTCTGGCGTTGATGGCCAGACGCTTCGGGTCTTTCGCCCAGTGGGGGAGGAACCCCCAGCGCATTCGTCCCAGCAGCCGCTCCTCGTTCCATTCGGCGACCGCATATACCGGGTCGGTTGGGGCGACGTTGTGTGAAGCTTCGACTTCATCGGTGTCAGCCTCGACCGCCTCGAAGAACTCGGCATACGCGGCGGGGTCGCCGGCCAGCACAAAACGACCGCACATGACTCCACGATAGGTGAGATGGGTTTTGGCGCGTATTCGCCGGCGCCGACTCAGGCCGACTGTTTGGCTAGATCGGCGGTCGGAAGCGTGAGTTCGAAAACGGTGCGTTCTCCGTCGCGTCGGTAGACGAGGTCCCCTCCCATTCGCCGCGCAAAGTCCCGGGAAAGGTACAGGCCGACGCCCATGCTCATCTGTTTGTGACCGTTTCCTCCCGATGACCAGTCGCGTTCAAAGATTCGCTCGGCGTGTTCTGGCGGAACCCCGGGCCCTTCGTCACTGATCCGTACGGATGCGACGCCGTCGGAAGCGGTTTCCACACGGATCGTTCCCTGGCCGTACCGGACGGCATTGTTGATGAGGTTGCGGACGATTTGTCGTACCCGGCCCGCATCGGCCCAGGCGGCCGTATCGGTGGCGATCAAGTCAACGCGGCGGGTCATCGTATCGACAGTCTTTACCGCAGCGGCCACTTCATCGCGCAGGTTCAAGGCGGTGGGGGAGAGGGCCATCTCGCCCATTTCGGCCTTGGTCGTGGTCAGGAGATCGTCGATGAGCCCACCCATCTGGAGCCCGGTCGAGGCGATCAGGCCGAGCATCTCGTCAACGGCAGGCTCGGGAAGCTCTGATCGCTGGTTTTCGAGGAGCGACGCAAACCCGGTCATCGCCGTGAGGGGTGTGCGTAGTTCGTGTGAGACTGTCCCGATGAGTCGTGATCTGGCGAGGGCGAGTTCTTCGGCGCGACGCCGGGTGGCTTCGATCTCGGTTACGTCGCTTAGAGCGAGGATCACTCGCGAATAATCCGGTTGACCGGCTGCGGAAGGCACGGACCAGTGAACCTGGACGACGATCTGCTTTCTGGCGAGATCCATGTTGAGCTGTGTAACACCGCTCGTTTCTTTCCCAGCGAGGATCGCCGCCACCGCCGCCTCCCCGCCTTTGAGATGTTTGAGCACGTTTCGCTCAGCCGAAGACACCAACAGTTCGTTGGCGTCTTCAAGGCCCAGCCATGACACCATGGCTGGGTTGGCGGCGACGATCGTTGCCGAACCGACGACCTCGTGGGCCATGGCGGGGTTGGTGGCCATGTATGCGGGAATGTCGGTTATTCCA
>JBFJTO010000247.1:0-2923 GCA_041625295.1 Acidimicrobiia bacterium
CACTGTCGCCGATCCTGGCTTCGTTGTCGCAATACCCGGAAGCGGGGTGATCATGATCGACCCGGTCTCCGTCTGCCACCACGTGTCCACGATCGGGCACCTGCTCCCGCCGATGGTCCGGTGGTACCACATCCACGCCTCGGGGTTGATCGGCTCGCCCACGGTTCCCAGCAGGCGCAGCGAAGAGAGATCATGACGCTCGGGGTACTCGTCGCCCCACTTCATGAAGGCGCGAATCGCCGTCGGTGCGGTGTAGAACACCGTGACACGCTTGTCGGCGATGATCTGCCAGAAGCGATCGAAGTCCGGGAAGTTCGGTGATCCCTCATAGATGACGTTGGTTGCGCCCGCGGCCAAGGGGCCGTAGACGATGTATGTGTGCCCGGTCACCCAGCCGATGTCCGCTGTGCACCAGAAGACATCCTCGGCCGGCTTGATATCGAACACATACGAGAACGTGGTAATTGCGCCGGTGAGGTACCCGCCCTGGGTGTGGACAATACCCTTGGGCTTGCCGGTCGTACCCGACGTATAGAGGATGAACAACGGGTCTTCGGCATTCATCGACACGGCCGGACGCTCGGCGGGTTGGTCGGCCACGAGATCGTGCCACCAGACGTCCCGGCCATCCACCATCTCGATCGGACTGCCCGTCCTCTTCAACACGACGGCGTGCTCGACCCCCGGTGTTCGCTTCAGAGCGAGGTCAGCGTTGGCTTTGAGCGCAACCTCCTTACCGGCGCGCCATGAGAAGTCCTGGGTGATCACTACGTGGGCGTCGGCATCGATGATCCTGTCGGCGAGCGAGTCGGCGGAGAATCCACCGAACACGACCGAGTGAATCGCCCCAAGGCGGGCACACGCCAGGAGCGCAACCGGCAACTCGGGAACCATGCCCATGTAGATGGCGACACGGTCGCCCTTGGTCACACCAAGAGAGGCCAGTCCATTGGCGAGACGGCACACATCCTCGTAGAGCTCGCGGTAGCTGATCGTCCTGATATCGCCGGGCTCGCCGATGAAGTGATAGGCGACCTTGTCGCCGTTCTCGCCGAGGTGGCGGTCCAGGCAGTTGTACGAAAGGTTGAGTTCACCATCGGCAAACCACTTGAAGAACGGGGCATTCGAGGTGTCCAACACCTGAGTGGGTTCCTTGAACCATGTGACTCTCTGCAACGCCTCTCGCATCCAGAAGTCCCGGAAGTCGGCTTGATCGTGGATACCGGGTCGTGCATTGGCCCGGGCCGTGAATTCGGGGTTCGGCGGGAATCGTCGCTCCTCGACTAGCAGGTCTTCCAGTGTCTTGACCACGCATTACCTCCAAGGTCTCGAGCGCCTGACCATCCCTGAGAATCCACCGGGCAACTTACGCCTAGTCGGCCGCCCTGTACCTGGGTCGGAAGTCTCACAGCAAGGTCGTGAAGTCCCGATCTTGGCATAGCTACCGTGACGCGGGAGCAAGAAAAGGACGAGTGGTGGGAATCCGCCCACCCACCCAGGAGTTACAGCAATCGGAAGAAAGGCTCCGATGATCGACCTCAACGCACTACTCGACGACCCCAAAACCAGCATTGCAGTGGTGGGCGCAACCGACGACCACGCCAAATACGGGTCTGTCGCCTACCGGGATCTCAAGTCGAAAGGATTCGAGGTTTTTGCAGTCAACCCGAACCGGTCGACCGTGGACGGGGATCGCTCGTACCCGAACCTTTCGTCCCTTCCCAAGGCGCCCACGATCATCGACTACGTGGTCCCGGCACCCGTGGTGCTCAAGTCGCTCCACGAGGCGAAAGCCCTGGGCTACACGACCGTGTGGCTCCAGCCCGGTTCCGAGAGTCCCGAAGTGTTGACATTCGTGCAAGAGAACGGATTCGCCTACCTCGCGCACGCCTGCATCATGGTCAGATCGAGAATGCTGACGCGCCGCTGATGCTCGAACCATCAGCGGAGACCTATCGATCACTGCTGAAACTGCGAACCGTTCGCCGCTTCTCGCCCATCGCCGTTTCGGATGAGCACATGAAGAGCATCCTGCAGTCGGGTCGCTGGACCGGCAGTTCCAAGAACCGTCAGAGCTGGACCTTTGTGGTGGTCACGGCCCCTGCTCAGC
Source organism: Acidimicrobiia bacterium (assembly GCA_041625295.1). Lineage (GTDB taxonomy): Bacteria > Actinomycetota > Acidimicrobiia > Spongiisociales > ZC4RG35 > JBFGRR01. The sequence goes on from JBFJTO010000247.1 coordinate 2,111, forward strand.
TAGAGGCGCTGGCCCGATGCGGCGACTTCACGACCCCTATCCGCAACTCGCGGGTGGTGATCGCACCGGTCCGACACCCCGACGGGTATGAGTGGGACATGGGCCGGGCCTCGCAGAACATGATGCTGGCGGCGGCAGCGCTCGGCGTCGGCTCATGCCCGATAACGCTCCACCGCGAAGACGAAGCCAGACGCGTTCTCGGGGTTCCCGAGGATCACGGGTGCCGTTATGTGATCGCCCTGGGGTACCCAGACGTCGAGGCGGAGTCCAGGGGACGCAGCACATCTCCCCTATCCGGCCGGCAGCCTCTCGATGACCTCGTCCGATACGACCGGTTCAGCTGAGGCTCAGACCAGGTCGAGCCGCGCCTCGGTCTCATCATCGATGATCTGGCCGGTGACCACGAAACCGTTGCCCGTGTAGAAGCCGCGCGGAGATCCTTTGCCCTCGCCCCAACTCGTCAGGAGGGCGGTTTCGCCCATCGATCGAAGTTCGTCGGCAACCAACCCGAGCACGAGAGATCCCATGCCACGGCGTTGATGCATCCGATCGATGAGGAGACGCCACAGATACGGCACCGGATGCTGTTCGGTCCTGAGCGCCAACATCACGAACCCGACGATCGCCCCATCCGCCTCGATCGCCCGCATCCAGGGCACGTGCGGAGCGCCGTTCACGACTTCGGGGAAGAGAGCATCGGTGAATGACCACCCCATGGGAGCAACGAAGCTCTCCTGGGTCTTGTGGGTGCGGAGCTTCGACACCACACGCTCGTTGGCCGCGGTGATCTCGACCAACCGAACCTGCTTGGGC
>JBFJTO010000248.1:0-2905 GCA_041625295.1 Acidimicrobiia bacterium
AAGGGCATAAACCTGGTGCCGATCATGGTGGACCCTGCCGACAGAGTGGCTGCAGAGGCGGCCCGGTTCGGGATCACGACGCCGATCCTCATCGATGAGAGCCGCCAGACGTCGGCGGCGTACGGAATGATCGGCGTTTACGGACATGCAGACCGACCGTCGCACAGCTTCGCTCTCGTCGGCCAGGACGGGACCATCAAGTGGGTCCAGCACTACGCATCGATGTTCGTACCGGTTGCTGACTTTATGAACGATCTCGGCAACGCCTGAGACTCGAAGAGTCGCTCCGGCACGGGCCACGCGTCCTGCTGCTTACGATTCAGAGGTGAGACCGTCTCTACCAGCGCGGCTCGCCTACGCCTTCCGGACCGATTGGAAGGAGGTAGGGAGCCTTGGCCGTTTGGCATTCATCGGAGTGGGCTTGTCGCTGGTTGTCACGGTCGTGCTCGGTTTCACGATCTTGAGCGCGACTCGGAGTCATCTGCTCGCCGCCCAAGGCGAGATCGTCACCAATGTGATTGCGGAGATCGAGGCGGATCACCCCAGTCTTCCCACCGGACTCGCCGACGTTGGTTTCCAGGCCTTTGACGCCGACGTGCGCTTGAGGCTGATCGGCGGTGACACGCTGCGGGTGAAAGTGTGGGCACCGGACGGGACCGTCGTCTACTCGGATGACCCAAGGCTGATCGGGTCTAAATTTGAGCTCTCTGCATCCGCTCGCTCTGCGCTCAACGGTGAGACCGTCTCGAGCATTTCCGATGTACTGGATCCGGCCCATGCCGACGAGCGCGCCGTTGGTTCACTGATCGAGTTCTTCACCCCGTATCGAGATGCCTCGGGTGAGATAAGAGGCGCCTTCGAGGTCGAACAGCGCATCGACACCCTGCGGAGGACGCTTGACCAGGTGGGGACGATCGTCTGGATCACGATAGGCACCGGGCTCTTCCTCCTCGGCGGGTTCATGCTCACCCTCCAGCTGGCAAGAGCAAGGGCATACAACGAGCGTCGCCGGCAGACGGAGGCTCTTCTTGGCGAACTTCTGAACGTCCAGGAGGACGAGCGCCAGCGAATTGTCGGTGCGCTTCACGACGACATCGGCCAGCCGCTCTACCGGCTGCTCTACGGCTTGGAAGGGGGCAAGTCCCGACTTCCAGATTCCAGTGTCGTGAGGGCCGAACTCGATCGTCTGGCGGCTCTGGTGAGAGACATCGACTCGAGGTTGAGGACCGAACTCAGGCTCCTCCACGGCGGGATCGCCGAGGATCTGGATCTTCGCTCGGCATTGAACGAGCTTGTCGATGCCACGAGGCAGGAGACAGGCATGGAGATCAACTGCACTGTGGAGCTGGATGTCGAGCCGGATCCGGTTCCTCGCTTCGCCCTTCTTCGTGCCGCCCAGGAGGCGATAACCAATGTTCGCAAGCATTCGGGCGCCAATTCGATGTCCATCTCCGTTCGAAATCGAGGGCACGCGGTGATTCTGGAGGTGGCCGACGATGGGTCCGGTATCCGCGGCCCCGAGGGGCTCGGATTGAAGACAATGCGTGAGAGACTGCAGGCGATCGGTGGAGGATTCGAAGTGACCATCAACCGGACCGGGGGAACCCACTTCAAGGCGTGGGTTCCAATACCCGAGGAAACAGCATGAAAGTCGTCATCGTCGACGATCACCGGGTGGTCCGCGAGGGGTTGAGCTTCATGCTCTCCGACCACCCCGATGTCGAGATAGTCGGAGAGGCGGGAAGCGGGAGTGAGCTCATGGAAGTCCTGGCGACGACCGAGGTCGACATCGCCCTGCTCGACATCCGCATGCCCGGCATGACCGGTTTCGATGTGCTCGAACGAGTGCGATCCGAATGGCAGGACACCAAGGTGATCATGTTGACCATGCACGACGACCCGGCCTACGTCCGGAGGGCGATCGAACTCGGGGCATCCGGTTTCTTGCTCAAGTCGACCGGCCGCGATGAACTCGTCCGGGCGCTCAAGGCGGTCGAGGGTGGAGGCACATACCTGCAAGGTGAGATCACGATGCCGTTCGTTTCCATGCTCACCGAGGGTCCTGACCCGTCGTCTGACTGGCAACTCAGCGACCGGGAGCGCGAGGTTCTCCAACTGGTCGCCGATGGCCGCGAGAACAAACAGATCGCAGCAGAAATGGGCGTGGCGGAGGCGACCGTCAAGACGTATCTAAAAACCATCTTCACCCGGATGCACGTCCGAAGCCGCGCCGAGGCCGTTGCTGTCGCCTTGCGGCGAGGGATCATCGACTAGGGACTTCCGGTGTCGTCGAACCACCCAAACGGGTGACCGAATTGCGTCGCCTGCCGGGTTCTCATTGTGCGGGCAACGACGTATCTTCGCGGTCAACACAAGGAGAAGATGGAAATGCGAAAGTTGAAGTTTCTTGCCCCGATCGCGGCGCTGGGATTGCTCGCCGCCGCTTGTGGTGGAACCACCGCACCGGCGACCACCGAGGCCGCCGCACCGGCGACAACGGCCGCCCCCGCGACCACAGCTGCACCGGCATCCGGCACAGTCGTGGTTCACGTCACCGCCAACGAGATGACCATCACGTCGGATCTCACCACCTTCAAGGTCGGGACCACGTATGAGTTTCAGGTCACCAACGAAGGCGCCATTCCCCATGAGGTCATGCTGGTCCAGCCGACCGACGAGACCGACATGGAGGTCATTGACGGTATGGCGCTCGGGATGGTCGAGGCCGAGGATCTGCTCCCCGGCGTGACCGAGTCGTTCGAATACACGTTCACCGAGGCCGACCTGGCCGGGCCGCTCGAGCTCGCCTGCCACGTGGCCGGTCATTACGAAGCCGGAATGCTTCTGGGAATCACCGTCGAAGCCTGATCTTCTCCCAATCGGGAATCGAGGGGTCGGCGCTCAT
>JBFJTO010000249.1:0-2895 GCA_041625295.1 Acidimicrobiia bacterium
CCTGGCTGCCCTGATTCTCACGCTGGGAAGCGTTCAGATGTGGCGCTCTCAGCCGTCGACATTCATGGCCGTGATGAGTTTTGGAGCACTGTCGTGGTTTCTGGCGATCGTCGTTCAGCTTCGCGGGGGGAGCGTCGACCAACAGGTCCCATGGTTCGTGGCCTTCCTGGTTGGAGTGATCGTCGGTGAGAGGTTGGAGCTGTCACGGCTGGCGGCCCCGTCGAAGTGGAAGATGCCCGCATTTGTCGTGGCTATTGGAGCATTCACGCTCGGAGTCGTCGGGGCATGGATGGCGTGGGACGCGGGCTGGCGGCTATTTGGCGCTGGGATGCTGGCGCTGGCTGCGTGGCTTGGTGTGTTCGATGTCGCACGAAGAACCGTGAGGGTGGGTGGAGTCACCCGGTTCATCGGTATCTGCCTCCTCTCCGGATATGCCTGGCTCGCGGTTGCGGGCGCGTGGTGGCTGATCGGTGGGGACCTGACAGGTTCTTTGGGACGGGATGGAGCAATGCACTCGGTGTTCGTGGGTTTTGTTCTCTCGATGGTTTTCGGACACGTCTTCATGGTGGCTCCGGCAGTGATCGGCCTGGCAGTTCCGTTCCGAACCTGGTTTGGCGGCCATCTGGTCCTGCTGCACGCCTCTCTGATTCTCCGCGTCGTGGGAGACCTCGCGTCGGACGGGTCACTGCGCCGCATCGGTGCCCTCGGCAATGCGGTTGCTCTGGCGGCTTTTGCGATCGGGACCGTGTTCGTAGTCGCGAGTGCCCGGCCCAAGCACGGCGCAAAGTGACAGCGCCGCGACGAGGCCGAAGGGTTGAGGAGTCCCACCGACTTGCGCTGGCCTCGTTCCGGCTGGGAGGCATCTTTCTGATCGTGGCCGTGGGCTGGGGTGCCTGGACTCTGTGGCGGGGCGGATCTTGGTGGGGCCCTCTGCACTCGTTCCTGGTAGGCACTGTGGTCCTGGCAATCTCGGGCGCGTCCCAGATGTTCACGATCACCTGGTCGGCAGCACCGGCTCCTGCGCGGGTGGTGACGGCGGGGCAGCGGTGGGGATCAGCTCTTGGTGCCGCCCTGGTTCTGATCGGGGTCTCCAAGGGGATCGTGCCGGTCGTCGTCGCCGGAGCGATCCTGGTGATCGGTTCGTTGACAACGCTCGCGGTGTCGCTTGTTGCCACGGTGAGACGGAGCCTGTTGAGACGGTTCGACCTGTCGGCGCGGTTCTATCTCGTGGCAGTTGCCGCCGGTGCGGTGGGGGTTCTGTTGGGCGGGATGCTGGGCTCGGGGATGGTGGTTGGGTCATATCAGGAGATCCGGACTGTCCACATGCATCTCAACCTGGTCGGCTTCATCGGAATGGTGATCGTCGGAACCCTGCCGACGCTCCTGCCGACCCTTGCGCACCACAAGGCGGTGTCGGGTAGGGAGGCCGTGGCCGGGTTGTGGCTGGCACTGGCAGCTGTGGTGACGATGGCCGCAGGCCTGGTCGGAGGGGACGTCTATGTGGGCGCCGGCTCGACCATCGGCGCAGTCGCGCTGTTCGCGGTCCTCAGCGGTGTTGTCTTCCGCCTCGGCAGGAGGGGACTTGTCGGCAGACTCGCATACCTCCAGGTGGTCAGCGGATCTGTCTGGCTTGGTGCTTGGGCACTTGCCGATGGCGCCCGGCTCATGAGTGGTGCCGATTCCGTGCCTTTCTCGGGCCTGACGATTGCCGCGGTGGTGGCAGGTATCGCCCAGATCCTGGTCGGATCGTTGGCATATCTGATCCCGGTTCTGGCAGGACCCGGCCCCAAGCTGCCCCGGAACTTCGAGAAAACCCATCGGCGACCGTGGATTCCCATGACGGCGGCCAACCTCTCCGGAGGGTTGCTTCTGCTCGGGTGGGTCACGCCGGCCCTTCTGCTCGTCGGTGTGTGGGCTCTCGACATAGGACTGCGTGTTCTGGGGCTGGAGTGGCGGGGAGAGGCGTAGGTGGCGCCGCGCCCGATGCCGTAGCCGGGGACCGGGACCTCCATGGATGAAGCGTCGGCTTCCCGGCAAGTAGTGTCGGCGTCCGTGTAGACGGTTGGAGAACACGTGGAGATGGACCTGGGGGTGATGCGGCGACGGGCGATGGTCGCAGTCGTCGCTTTCGGCATCGTCAGCCTCCTTGCCGACATCGTGTACGAGGGTGCCCGCGGCGTGATCGGGCCCTATCTGCTGACACTGGGAGCGTCGGCAGCGATGGTCGGATTCGTGTCCGGTGCCGGCGAGTTCGCCGGGTATGCCCTGCGCTCCATCACCGGTGTCATTGCCGACAAGACCCGCAGCTATTGGGCCATGACCGTTGCCGGGTACGGACTCACGATCGTCGCTGTGCCCATACTCGGGTGGGTGGGAAGAGTGGATCTGGCCCTGGGCCTGGTGGTTGCTGAACGTCTTGGAAAGGCGATCCGGTCACCGGCACGGGACGTACTCCTCGCCGATGCCGCCGAACCCCTTGGCAGAGGGTGGGGTTTTGGCATCCACGAAGCTCTCGACCAAACCGGCGCTGTCGCGGGACCGCTTCTGCTGGCGGCCATCCTGGCGGCACGTCAGGGCGATTACCGGCTGGCGTTCAGCGTTCTGGCGGTCCCCGGTGTCCTTGCGATGGTCGCTTTGGTGGTGGCCCGTCGCACTGCACCCGGTGATGGCGATCCTCCTGGCAAAGGATCGAGTTCTCCGATGGTGGATGGCATCGACTCGCGGGCGCGGCGGTATCTCGGATTCGTCTTCTTCTCGGCGCTCGGGTTTGCACCTTTCCCCCTCATCGCGTTTCACCTCGTCTCCAGATCCGTGAGCACAGACGCCAAGATTCCGCTGATGTTTGCGATGGCGATGGCGATCGATGCCGGGGCCGCGCTGATTTCGGGACGCATC
>JBFJTO010000250.1:0-2870 GCA_041625295.1 Acidimicrobiia bacterium
CCGACGACCAGCACGGGACCGGGAACTCGGGATGGCCTCAAAATGCGACTGGGGCGACGTACCAGATGATCATCAGGAAGTGGAGCGTGCTTCCCGCGATCACCAGGATGTGGAAGACCTCGTGGTAGGAGAAGACCCGTGGAAACAGGCGTGGTCGCTTGGAGGCGAACATGATCATTCCCGCGGTGTAGCAGGCTCCGCCCGCCAGCGTAAGAGCCACCGCAGCGGCGTCGAGTCGGCGAGCCAGTTCGAATATCGGTACCAGTGCTCCCCATCCCATGATCATCTGAAGAGTCATCGAAAGCCCGGTCCGGACTTTTGTGAGCCACACCTTGAGAATGATGCCTGTGAGCGCGATCGCCCAGATGACGCCAAGAGTGGCGACCCTCCATGCCCCATCGAGGACGATGGCTCCCAGAGGTGTGTATGTGCCCGCTACGACGAGGAAAATCATCGAGTGGTCGAGGCGTTGCATGCGAGCTTTCCAGCGGTCCCCCCACGGAAAAGAGTGGTAGAGGCTGGAAACCACATACATCGCGAACAGGCTGATCCCGAAGACGAGAAGCGCCGCGATCCGGCCGATCTCGGTCGGAGCCCTCGACAACAGCACCGCCACACCGACGATCGTGAACAGGGCTGCGCTTCCGTGCAGGAAGCCGCGAACCGGATTCTGCATTGCCCCGAGTGTGATGCGCTTCACGGCCGCAAATCTAGGCGAAGGCTGCGGGATAGGTTGATGATGCAGGCTTGGCCCCGGCGTTACGATCGTCGCCCATGGGACGCCCCTCCGACCTCGTCTACAGGATCTATGAGGACAGGCTGTTGGCATCCCTCGACGCATCCCTTTTTCCGCGCCACATCGGAATCATCCTCGACGGCCACCGTCGATACGCCCGATCAGAACGGCTCCCCAGTTTCACCGACAGTTACCGGGCCGGGATGAGGCGCTTCGAGGATTTCCTGGGCTGGGCCGACCAGATCGAGATTCATGCCATAACCGGATGGGTGCTCTCCCGCGAGAACCTGGATCGACCCGATCATGAGTTGGTGCCTTACTTCGACGTCCTCATCGAGTTGTTCGACCGTTTGCCCCGATTGTGCCGGGCACAGTCGAGAGGTCTTCGATTCATCGGGAGCCTCGACCTGTTGCCGGCAGGCGTCGTGGACGCGGCCCGTGCCGCCGAGCAGGAGACGCCGGCCGGTGACAAGAAGCTCACCATCGCCATGGGATACGGCGGTCGCCAGGAGATAGTCGACGCCGCCAAGGAACTGGTGGCGGATCTCGTCGCCGCAGGGACGGAACCTGCCGACCTCGCCAAGGCCATCGATGCCCAATCGCTCGCCGCCCACATGTATCTGGCCGACGTGCCCGATCCCGACCTGCTGATCCGGACCTCGGGCGAGTCGAGACTGTCCGGGTTTCTTCTGTGGCAGTCGGCGTACTCGGAGTTCTCGTTTGTCGACGTGTACTGGCCCGCCTTTCGGCGGGTCGACTTCCTTCGGTCTCTGCGCGACTTCACCCGCCGCGACCGGCGGTTCGGAAGGTGATACAACGGGAGCGACCGCCCCGGGCAAGGGCGGTCGCTATGGTCGGGCAAACGGGAGATTCTTGGGCTGGAACCTCTCGTGGTTTGTGGATTCATCGGCTGGAGGCGGGTAACACTTGAGTGATTTCCTGAACGGTCTCGCCGAACATCTTCGGAACAACGCCGTGCGCACCGATGGTCCGTTCACTCTTCGGTCGGGTGCCGTTTCGAACTGGTACATCGATGCCCGCCGCACCACTTTCGACGGCGCAGGCGCGGTCTTCGTGGCCAGGGCGGTCCTGGCTGCATTGCATCCCGGCGTCACCGCAGTCGGCGGCATGACAATGGGCGCCGATCCGATGGCCGTGGCCACTGTTGCGGTTGCCGCCTCGCAGGGCCGGGCACTGCGCGCATTCTCGATCAGGAAGTCCGAAAAGGAGCACGGGACCGGGGGTAGGCTGGTTGGCCCCGTCGGCCCGGGCGACACGGTGGCGATCCTGGAAGACACGACCACAACCGGAGCCGCCATCCTCGAGGCCATTTCGGTCGTCTCGGAGTCGGGTCTCGTCGTGGTCCAGGCGATCTCATTGGTAGATCGCAGTGGAGGAGTCGTCGGCACCACGCTCTCGGGTCGTGCCATTCCCTACCAAAGCCTGGTCTCGCTCGAGGATTTGGGGTTGGAGATATGACCCCTGTGATCGTTCGCCGCTCGGCTTTGCGCATGTGGGCCATGGCGATAGGTGGGATTCCCCTGGTCGTGATCGGGGTTGATGTGCTCACCCAGCGGCGGATCACCGATGCCTTGCGCAGCGTCCTGTTTCGGCCCGAAGACACACAGATCTTCGAGTCCAGAGACGTGATCTGGGCACTCGTGTTCGTGGGCGTGGGCCTCCTCTTCGCGATCTGGGGTGTCAGGGAATTGTTGTTCCCTTCACTCGTGCTGCGCGCCGATCAGGATGGACTCAAACTCAACGTGACCGGTCCCTTCAGACCGGCGACGTTGGTGCCCTGGAGTCTCGTCGATGACATCGGCACCGGAACGGTCGAGGATGAAGGCGCATTCCTGGAGGTCCTGTGGGTCCGCGTGTTGCCAGGTCACGGCATTCCCGATGAGCCCTGGGGCTCACGGTGGCTGGAACCGACAACGCTGGCCCTGCTCTCCGGTGATTGGGAGACGTCGCCGGCCCGGATCGTCGACGCCGTCATCGACGTCGCCATGGAGGCCGCCCGCTTGGGAGCGCTCCACTGATGAAGATCGGAGCCCACGTGTCGGGCGCGGATCCCCTCGGGGAGGCCGCAGCCCGGGGCGCGGAAGCGGTCCAGATCTTTCTCTCCAATCCTCAG
>JBFJTO010000251.1:0-2864 GCA_041625295.1 Acidimicrobiia bacterium
ATTCCAGGCCGCGTGGACAGATCCTGCGTTTGTGGCCGAATACCACCGCATGCTGGCCGAGTTCGTCGGAAGGCCCACACCTTTACAGGAGGCCCGGCGCCTCTCTGCAACTCTCGGTGTTCGGGTTCTGCTCAAACGGGAAGACCTTGCACACACCGGAGCCCACAAGATCAACAACGCGGTTGGGCAGGGATTGCTCACCGTCCGGATGGGTACACCCCGGGTGAGTGCGGAAACGGGTGCCGGCCAGCAGGGAGTGGCCACCGCCACGGCCGCCGCGGCGCTGGGCCTGGATTGTGTGGTCTACATGGGGGTCGTCGACATCGAGCGTCAGGCGCTCAACGTCGTCCGGATGAAGATCCTCGGCGCCGAGGTGATTCCCGTGGAGGCGGGAGCGGGAACGCTCAAAGACGCGGTGTCCGAGGCCATGCGCGATTGGGTAGGCACCGTCGAGAACACGCACTACATCATCGGGTCGGCTGTCGGGCCGCATCCTTTTCCGTGGATGGTGCGGGAGTTCCAGAAGGTGATCGGAGAAGAGGTGATCGACCAGTTGGATGGCGACCTCCCGGATGTGGTGGTCGCCTGCGTTGGTGGCGGATCGAATGCCATCGGCGTGTTCCACCCGTTGGCCGGGAAAGGGATAGACCTCGTGGGGGTCGAGGCCGGTGGCGAGGGGATCGCGACCGGTAGGCACGGGGCTTCGATCGGGGCCGGCACACCGGGAATCCTGCATGGCACGCGCACCTACATGCTCCAGGACGCCGATGGGCAGGTTCAAGAGGCGCACTCGATCTCGGCCGGTCTCGATTACCCAGGAGTCGGGCCCGAACATGCCTATTTCCGGGACACGGGTTTGGCCCGCTACGAATCGGTCACCGATGAAGAGGCTCTCGACGGCGTCGAACTTCTGGCCAAGACCGAAGGGATCATCCCGGCACTCGAGTCCGCACATGCGATCGCCTGGCTGCACCGGGAGGCCGCCTCGTTGAGCGGAAAGACGGTGGTGGTCAACCTTTCGGGGCGGGGTGACAAGGACATGGATCAGATCGGCCGAAGGCGATGATCGAGCTGATGTTTGCGACCGCCCGCCAACAGAACCGGGCAGCGTTTCTGCCTTTCATGACCGCGGGCCTCCCCACACCGGCAACCTCTCCACGGATGTTCGCAGCGCTGGCGGCGGGCGGCGCCGACGGTTTCGAGGTGGGTATCCCCTATTCGGACCCGCTCATGGATGGTCCCGTGATCCAGGCGGGTAGCGATGCCGCGATCGCCGCGGGAGCGACCCTCGACGTCAGCCTGGGAATCCTTGCGGCGGCTGTGGCTGATACGAGGAAGCCGGCTCTGGCGATGACCTATGCCAACCCGGTGTTCCGGCGTGGTGTCGACAGCTTCTGCGGGTCTCTCGCCCAGGCGGGAGCCGCGGGAGTGATTGTCCCCGATCTCCCCCTCGAAGAGTCGGGGACGCTTCGCGAGGCCGCTGCAAGGCACGGGCTGGGTGTCGTGCTCTTCGTTGCTCCCACCTCCCATTCCCGCCGGATCGCAGAGGTTGCGGCGTGCCAGCCGCCCTTCATCTACGCGGTGGCGGAGATGGGCGTCACCGGAGAACGCACGGACAGCGCACACCATGCCGCCGCCATGGTGGAGAGGATCCGTCTGGTCACCGAGATTCCCATCGTGTTCGGGGTGGGCCTGTCCACTCCCTAACAAGTGGAGGCGGTGGTCCGTGCCGGCGCCGATGGTGTGATCGTCGGGTCGGCCCTGGTACGGCGGGTGCTGAAGGCCACCAGTCACGAAATAGCGGAAACGTCCCTGCGGACTGCGGTGGCCGAGATCGTGGCAGTGCTGGGGTTTCGGTAGCGCATCCCCTTAGCAACGGCCGCCGTGCCATGCGACCTGGCATTCCTCCGCCGGGGAGTGGGGGAGTGGGGATGCGGCAAAGGAAAGGTCGCGCACAGCGGCCGCTGCAGCCACAACGATACCGCTCCCCGAACGAAATCGAGCACCTTTACACCGGTGCCGGAGGCGGGACTCGAACCCGCACGCCCTTGCGGACAATGGATTTTGAGTCCATCGCGTCTGCCATTCCGCCACTCCGGCCGGAAACGGGATTGTAGAGAACCCGGCGAGGCCTACGATCCCGGGATGGGACGGGTCGAATCCAAGCTGTTCGAGATCAACGACACCATCGCCGAGCTGGCCGAAGAGCGGCGTTTGGTGGAGGCGGAACTGGTCCATCATCGCCACATCCATGACGACGCGGTCAGAGACGCGGCGGTGTCGGGGTGGCAGGGAGATCGAATGGAAGCCGATTCGACAGCCGCAGACGTGGCCCGATTCGAGCGCCGCATCCGCGAGATCGATGCCAAGAGTGAGCGGTTGGCCCTCCGACGGCAGCGGCTGATGGAGCGGCTCGACTGAGCTGGACCCGACAGATCGTATAGTCGGCACGAATGCCGACTCTCGCCCTCATCGACGGTCACTCGATCGCTTATCGCGCGTTCTTTGCGCTTCCGGAAGACCTGGCCACATCTTCGGGCCAGGTGACCAACGCGGTGTTCGGGTTCACCCGGATGTTGATCAAGCTTCTGGGAGATCACCATCCCGAGGGTCTCGTGGTGGCCTGGGATGTTTCCCGGAAGACTTTCCGGTCGGAGGCGTACCCCGAATACAAGGCCCAGCGGTCGGCGAGTCCCGACAACTTCAAGAGCCAGGTTCCCCTCATTCATGAAGTGCTCGACGCGCTGGGCATCACGCAAGTCGAAAAGGAAGGCTTCGAGGCCGACGACGTGATCGCCTCGATCGCCACGCAAGCGGTGGAAGCGGGATGGGACGTTCTCGTAGTGACCGGTGATCGAGACTCG
>JBFJTO010000252.1:0-2856 GCA_041625295.1 Acidimicrobiia bacterium
CATATGGGGATATCTGAAGCAGCTGTTCCGTTCTGCTGCCGAGAACGCGATGGACCCCGAGGTGGAGGTCGAGCAGGCCATAACCGAGGCCCGCAAGCGTGACCAGGAGTTGCGCAACCAGGCCGCCAAGGTGATCGCGCATCGCTCGCAGATCGAGCAGAAGATCGAGGGAACGGCCAAGGCGGTTGGGGAAGCGCGCGAGACCGCCAAGCAGGCGCTCATGCGGGCCGAGAAGGCGCGCAACACCGGGGATGATGCGGAGATGGCGAAATGGACACAAGCTGCCCAGTCGCTCGCCCTCAAGCTTCAGGCCAATGAGTCGAACCTGAACGGTCTCAAAGAGCAGTACGAGTTTGCGATTCAGCAGGCCGACGCCGCCAAGACCGCGGTGCAGCAGAATGCGATGCGGCTCCAGGAACTGGGCGCCAAGCGGATGCAGCTGGTCGGACAGCTCCAGCAGGCCAAGATGCAGGAAGCCGTCAATTCCGCAGTCGAGTCGATTTCGTCCTCGATGGAGATCGAGGCTCCCACTCTCGAGAAGGTCGAGGAGAAGATCAACGCCAGGCTTGCTGAGGCAAAGGCGCGCACGGAGCTTCGCGAAGCGACGCCAGAGGGTGCCGAGGCCGAGTTGAGAGAGGCGATATCCCTCGCACAGGCCGACGCAAAACTCGAGGAGCTCAAGAAAGAACTGGGGCTCGCCGGCGAGGCCTGACGGAACCGTCGGCGGGGTGGCGCTTACACTCGCGCCATGGCCAAACCAGATCCAGCCCGCCGGCGTCCCGGCGCCCCACAACTGATCCTCGGAACAGGGTTCCTGCTGACCGCAGGGACCCTTCTTCTTTGGTGGCTATCGAAGCTCCCGGCCCCGGTCGAACCAGAGGTCGGGAGGGTCGTTTTCGGCAATGTTCCCGCGAGCCTCGAAGCGGTCTTCTATGTGACCACGGCCGTGTTCCTGACCGTGGCCGCCTATCTGTTTTCGTTGCGAGCTCGCAACTGGATTCGGGGCGTTCCCGAGGACCGCACCGGCTTGTGGCGGGACCGCTTTCTGAGGCTCGAGCAGAGCCTGCGCATGCGCACCCTGATGCGTGATCGCCAGGCAGGCCTGATGCACTCGATGGTGTATTACGGGTTCGTGGTGTTGCTGATCGGTACCGCAACACTCGAGCTCGATCATCTGGCGCCGGGTCCGCTCAAGTTCTTGCACGGCGGGTTCTATCTCGGATATTCGTTCGTCCTCGATCTCGCCGGTGTGGTCTTCCTGGCCGGATTGGCCTGGGCTTTCGCCCGTCGTTACCTCCAGCAGCCATGGCGGTTGCGGTCCAAGACCCGGGCCGAGGACGGCTGGATCCTGGCTCTTCTAGCCCTGATCGGAGTGACCGGGCTGCTGACCGAGGCAGCCCGAATCGCCGTGGTTGGGCGGCCCCACTTCGAATTGTGGTCGTTTGTCGGGTACCCGCTGTCTGCTCTGTTTGTTTCGGGCGCCGCGGTTGTCTGGCACCGGATCTTCTGGGTGATCCATGCCGCGGCTTTCCTGGCGTTTCTGGTGGTTCTACCGACCACGAAGCTACGCCATGCCCTGACGTCACCGGCCAACATCTTCATGTCGTCTCGAACCACCCCGAAAGGGGCGATGCGCTCGATGCCCAACCTCATGGAGGCCGAGGACATCGAGACCATCGGCGTGGCCACGATTCCCGAGTTCTCGTGGAAGCAGCTCTTCGACACCGACGCCTGCACAATCTGCGGACGGTGCACTTCGGTTTGTCCAGCCAACATCACTGGCAAACCGCTCGATCCCCGCGAGATCATTCTCAAAACCGGCGAGGTCATGGCTTTGACTGGAAGCCCGGTGTTGTCGCCACCGGTCGGAGGTGGCGCGGTTTCGGTGGCCAGCGACCGCGTCTTCGAGCGCATTCAGCCCGAGGAGGTTTGGTCGTGCACGACATGCCGGGCGTGTGACGAGATCTGCCCGGTGAATATCGAGATTCTCGACAAGATCCTTGACATGAGGCGCTATCTGTCCCTCATGGAGTCCAACTTCCCACCCGAACTGGGCAAGGCGTATGTCGCCATGGAGAACCAGGGAAACCCGTGGGGTCTTGGTCAGCAGGGCCGGGCCGAGTGGACCAAGAAGCTCTCCTTCGACGTCAAGATCCTCGGAGAACCCGGTGTGGAATCGGCGGAGTATCTGTGGTGGGTCGGGTGTGCGGGGAGTTTCGACGACCGCAACCTTCCTGTGACGCTCTCCATCGCCAGGCTGCTGCGGGCCGCGGACATCGACTACGCCATTCTGGGGCCAAAGGAGACCTGCACCGGTGACCCGGCTCGCAGATCGGGCAACGAATACCTCTGGCAGCAACTCGCCCTCCAGAACATCCAGACGCTCAACGATCTTGGCGTCAAGCGGGTGATCACCCAGTGTCCGCACTGCTTCAACACCCTGGCCAACGAGTACCCGCAGCTGGGCGGGGATTACGAAGTGGTCCACCACTCGCAGCTACTGGCGACCCTCGTTGCCGAGGGACGCCTCGAATCGGCAGGTTCCAACGGAAACAAGGTGACTTTCCACGACCCCTGCTACCTCGGTCGTCACAACGACACCTACCTCGCCCCCAGGGAGGTGGCGGTTGCAGCCGGTTCCGACCTGGTCGAGATGCCCCGGCACGGGACCCGGGCGCTGTGCTGCGGTGCCGGGGGTGCCCAGTTCTGGACGGAGGAACACACCGGAAAGAAGGTCAGCATCGAGAGGGCACAAGAGGCCCTGGGGACCGGCGCCGATGAGATCGCGGTTGCCTGTCCGCTCTGTTTCGTCATGATCGACGATGCTGTCAAGGAGTTGGGCCGCGACGACGTCCG